>JAYUQF010000452.1:0-24644 GCA_043756885.1 Pseudomonadota bacterium | reverse complement strand
GTTATGGTGGGGCTATCGGCTGGTGCCGGGTTTGCTCGCGCCCCTGGGGCGGCGCCTGATCCGCGATCTGCGCAAGTTGCGGGGTCAAAAATGAGTGTCGGCTTAAATTCGAACCTGCAGTTATTACATTGGCAAAATTGCGGGCGCGACTTCAGTCGCACACTGCCTGGCCAGGAGGCGTCATGATCGATCACAAATTCATCGGCCATCGTCAGCCGCCCTTCCAGGCTGAGGTCGAAAAGGGACGCTTGCGTCTATTCGCCAAAGCGATCGGTGAAACCGACCCTGTCTATAACAACGAGCAAGCTGCGCAGGCGGCCGGGCATCGATCACTGCCGGTGCCACCCACGTTTTTTTTCTGTCTGGAGATGGAACGCGTCGATCCTTATGACTGGTTCAAGGAACTCGGCATTCCCCTCGGACAGGTTTTGCATGGTGAGCAGTCGTTTACCTATCACCGCATCGCCTATGCCGGCGAGACCTTGACTTTCAGCGCAGAGTTGCTCGACATCTACGAAAAGAAAAACGGCGCCCTGCAGTTTCTGGTGCAGCGTAACTTAGTCAGTGACGCTGCCGGCGCGCCAGTCGCTGACTTTGATCGCACCATTGTCATTCGTTGGTCGTGAAGCCATGAGTAAAAACACTGTTCCGAGCTTTGCCAGTGTCACTGTGGGCGATGAATTGCCGCCGTTGCGGATGCCGCCGATTACACGCCAAACGCTGGCCATCTACTGCGGCGCGTCGGGTGACCACAATCCAGTCCATGTAGACAGCGATTTTGCCAAGGCCTCGGGTCTCGATGATGTGATCGCCCACGGTATGTTGGTGATGAGTTATGGCGGAAGGATACTCACCCAATGGGTGCCGCAAGCGGCCATTCGCAGCTTTCAGAACCGCTTCATGGCGATGACCCATATCGGCGATGTCATCACCGCCCGTGCGCGTGTCACGGCCAAGCGCGACGTCGACGGGACACACTGCGTAGAAGTTGAAGTCACCACGGCTAACCAGCACGGCGAGGTCAAGACCGCGGGCAGCGCGCTGATCGCACTGCCGTGAGTGCTGTGCCTGAGACCACCGGGCGGGTGCGCCTGGTGGCCGATAGCCTGTTTGTGTTGCAGGCGGGCTGTTCGTTGTTATTCGGCGTGTCGCAATTTGTGCGCATGCTGGATTCGGTTGAAGGTGTGAGTGTCACGTGGATGCTGTTCTGGGTGGCTTTTCTGGCGGTCAACCTCGGGCTTGCGCTACGCGCCCAGCGTAATTTTGCCAGCCGCATTTCCCGTCAAGTCATCACCATCTACACGCTGTGGACGGCGGTCTGCGCTGCTAATCTGCTTTTATTGCTGCTTTCCCCCGGTGTAGCGTGGACACGGGTCGACACGCTCACCGCTACACTTACGCTTGGTGGTGTGGTGGTGGCCACGGCCATCGCTCGCGCGCGCGGCTTGCGCTTCGACGACCCGATGCTGCACGCGGCCTACGCTGTGTTTTGCAAGGCCGTGCCGCAACTGACCCTGGCCTGGAATATTTATCGTGAGGGTGGTGCCGGCATTTCGGTGGTGGCGTTTACCGCCGGCCATCTCACGATCGGGATGCGCATTGCGCAGATCGTGTTTTCAATTCGGGAAGCGGGACTTGATCGCAATCGGCTGGGCATGGCCATCGGTGAAGCAGCCAACGAAGCAAGTTGGATAGTCGCGACAGTGGTATGGTTCTTGATGCGCTAGCAGCCCCTGCAACGAGTATCCAAATTTGTCGCACTTAAGCGAGCATTCTGTTGTGTCCCAATTTGGGAGGTTTCCATGGTCGAAATAAACGGGGTCGCCCACGTCATTCTGTCGGTGAGTAATTGGCCGGCGTGCCGGCATTTTTACGCGCAGCTGTTGCCCTTTCTGGGCATGCAACGCACCTTTGAGGGTGAGCAGATGATGTACTTCGTCGGCGGGCGCACCGCCATCGGCATCAGTCGATGCGACGCTGCTTAGGAGCAGGACCGGTTTGTACAGACCCGCGTTGGTTTGCATCACCTGTGTTTGCGTGTGCGCGACCAGGCTGCGGTTGATGCGGTACATAAGTTCCTGCAAACAATAGACGCAAAATTTGTGCACGGCCCGGAGGAGGGCAGCTGGGCACCGGGTTATTACTCAGTGCTGTTCGAAGATCCGGTCGGCACGCGCCTTGAAATAAACCATGTGCCGGGCCAAGGTCTGCTGGCGGACGGCGCGACTTTTAATCCCGGCGCGGATTATCGGTGAGTGTCGCTCGTGGCGCTTGGCAATCAGGGGCCGGCTAACAGTAACGGCACCCGTTGTTCGGCGGCCGTGACACCGCCGTGCATACCGAATAAATCCATATCGCGTTCACCGCTGACCCGATCGCGGATCGTGTAACGCTCGCGCATCTGCAGGGTGTAGTCGCCGATGCGGGCCAGTAATTCGGGGTGGGGCAGGCCGTGGCCAAACCAGCCATCCGCCACCAGCTGTGGGCTGGCGACCAAGTTTGTGTAGTGCGCAAGCTCGGTGCGCACATAGTCCTCAAAGCGCGCCGCTTCGTGATGACGCACATAACAGTAGGTGGAACGCGGTTCACCACACAGCGGCAGGGTGAGCAATTCCGCGAGGTGCGGATGTTGCGTCAGATCAATGCGTTCTTGCGGACCACTGTCGAGGAAGCCGTGGTCGGCGGTTGCCACCAGCAAGGTGCCATGACGGGCGCAGATGTCAGCTACACCCGCTAAGGCCTTGTCCAAGGCCTGGAAGTGAGCGGCGACCTGCGGACTTGACGGGCCGTGGATATGGGCCAGGTGATCAAAGTCGGACCAATAGGCATAAACGTAGCGTGCATCATCGCGACCGGCACACAGCGCCGCCAGACGCGTAACAAAGTCCGCCAGATCGCGATAAGCGACGCGGGCCGCGCCGTGGCCGACGGTGCGGCTGAAATCGGAATCGGCGATAGCGGCCGGTAACAGCGCAACACTGCTGCCGCCTACACCGTCACAGAAGCTGGGGCAGTCGACAATGCTTGCCAGTGGCACGCCGGCACCCGAGATTGGCATGCGGCTGAAGCGCGGTACAAAGGGCAATACCGCCGTGACCGCGCCGAGTTTGCGAAAATGCATGAACCAGCCGGTTAATCCATGTTGTTGTGGCGCGAGCCCGGTCATGAGGGTGGTGACGGCAGTCGCCGTTGTAGGTGGATAAACTGAAGTAATCGTGCCGGCTTTCAGCGTGCGCAAAGCACTATGCGGGCCGAGTTGCTCAAGCAGTGCATCGCCCAGGCCATCGATCACCAGCAGCACAACGCGCTGGGCGGCTTGCAGACGGGCGGGATCGAGCAAGGTCAGTGGTGCATAACCATTGCTGCTCACGCCGAGTTTGTCACCCAGGGAGCGCATGAGATTGACCAGTGAGCCACCGGCGTAGTCTGGCTTCAGTACACTCAAATCGTGTTCAAGCATGAGCGGCCCTCAGGAGCTGCAGGACAACATCGAACAACCGGCGCGCTGCCGCGCCCAGTCCGGACGCTTGGCGGTTAGATGCGCGCGATCGGGTTGTTCGGCATAGGGTTGGCGCAAGGTCTCGAGCAACTCGTGGACTTTGCTGAAGTCGCCCGCATCGGCGGCATCGATAGCGAGCTGCGCCAGGTAGTTGCGCAACACATAACGCGGATTAGCGGCGTCCATGTTTACGCGCCTGTCCGCCGTCGCGCGGTCGTCGTGACGCAGACGCGCTGCATACTGAGCCAGCCAGCTGGCCAGTTGCGCGCGGTAATCATCAGTAAGTTGGGTGGGCAGGTAGTAGGCGTCGCTGACGACGCCAATAAAATCATCCACCGCTGGCGCGCTGCCGTCAGCCGGCGGTGTGTAGGCCGAGAGCGCGCGAAAAAACACGGTCATATCGGTTTCGACTGCGGCCAACAGGGTCAGGAGATTGCTCAGCAGTGTTTCATCCTGTGCGCCGGCTAGGGTGCGCAGACCGAGCTTGGCTGCCATCGCTGTGTGGTAAGCGGTTTGATAGGTGGCGCCATAAGCATCGAGGGCCGCTTCGAGCGGCGCTGCATCTTCGATGAGCGGATAAATGGCGTTGGCGAGTTGGACCAGATTCCACAGCGCGATCTGCGGCTGCTGTGCATAACGATATCGGCGGTGCTGCGCGTCGGTGGTATTGGGTGTCCAGTCGGGATCGTAATTTTCCAGCCAGCCGTAGGGGCCGTAATCGATGGTGAGGCCAAGAATGGACATATTGTCGGTGTTCATCACGCCGTGCACAAAACCCACCCGCATCCAGTGCGCGACCATGTGTGCGGTGCGTGTGCAGACCTCGTTAAACCACCTGGCGTAGACCGCCTTACGCGTGGCTAGCGGCGCCTGGGCGTCGAACCCGAGTGCCGGAAAATCGGTACTCAGGGTATAGGCCACCAGTCGCTCAAGCGTGGTGTGATCCTGGCGCGCGGCGTGGATCTGAAAATGTCCGAAGCGCGTGAACGACGGGGCCACGCGGCATACCACCGCGCCGGCTTCGTGGCGTGCATGGCCGTCGTAGAACATGTCGCGCAAAACCTGCTCGCCACTCAAGATCAAGGACAGCGCACGGGTGCTGGGTACGCCCAGATGGAACATGGCCTCGCTACACAGGAATTCGCGCAGCGAAGAGCGCAGCACCGCGAGCCCATCGGCGCCACGGGAGTAGGGTGTTGGGCCAGCGCCCTTTAATTGCAGTGCAAAGCGTTGGCCGGCACGGTTGATCACTTCGCCGAGATTGATCGCGCGGCCATCACCGAGCTGGCCGGCCCAATTGCCAAACTGGTGTCCACCGTAACAGGTCGCATAGGGTTGCATGCCGGTTAGCAGATGATTGCCGGCAAAAACTTCAGTGAACAAAGGTGTTTCGCACTCGGCGTTGCTGAGGTCCAATTGTGCCGCAACTTCGTGGGCATAGGCCACAAGTCGAGGTTGTGTTACCACGCGGGGGGTGACGAAGGAATAACAGGCACCTTCCACTGCGCGCCGGTAGTTGTCGGTAATCGGATCAGCGGGCAGTTCCGCGATGAAGCGGTTGTCGAAGCGCAGGCGCTCAAGGCCGTGCGGGTGGAGCTCTGCGTTCATGGCGGTGCGCTCTGGCGGTTGTGGAGGGATACGATTAGGGTAACACCGCGTCGCCCATGCCTTCGACAGCCGAGGTTTTTGTGTCTATAAAGCCGCCCACTACGCGCCCGCAACGGTTTGCCCATTGGTGCCTGGACCACCGGGCCCTGACCTTGCTGTTGATTGTTGTGCCCAGCCTGGTGCTGGCTGCAGCCCTGCCCAGGCTTGCGGTTTATTCACGTTTTGCCGACTTGTTACCGGCCGAACATCCTTACATCCAGACCTATAACCGCATGAAGCAGACCTTCGGCGGCGCTAATGTGGTGGCGATGTCGCTGGCAGTGACGGGCGAGGGCGATATCTTCACCCACGCGAACTTGGACAAGATCCGCTACCTGACGGATCAAATCGACATGATCCCCGGTGTTAATCATTACCAAGTGGCGAGCATCGCCCACAACAAAATTCGTCGTGTGCGCACCACCGCCGGTGGCACCATCAAATCCGAGCCGGTTTTGCCACTCGTCATTCCGCGCGATGCCGACAGTCTCAAACGCCTGCGCGAAGAGGCATACAACAACGACGTGGTGTTCGGTACCTACATTGCCACCGATGGTCGTGCCGCGCTGGTGGTGGCAGGTTTTGATGAAGAGCGACTTGACTACCACACCATATTCACGCGTTTGCAGGCCCTGAAAAAGGCGGTAGAGGCGGACGGCCAAACGCGGCTGTATGTGGCCGGCGAGCCGATGTTGAAAGGCTGGATCTACCACTATGCCGATGAACTGTGGGTGATATTCGGCGTCACGCTGGCGGTATTAGTGGTTTTGCTGTTTTTGCATTTTCGCAGTGTGAGCGGGGTGCTCATCCCCTTGCTTGGCACGTTGATGTCCTGTGTGTGGGGACTCGGCATGGTCGGTTGGCTGGGCTACAACCTCGACCCCTTGATTCTGGTTGTGCCGATGGTGATCTCGGCGCGTACAGCCAGCCACTGCGTGCAGATGATGGAGCGCTACCACGACGAAATTCGCTTAGGCTTAAGCCGCGACGCGGCGGTGCGAGTGTGTATGGGCGAGCTGCTGGTGCCGGCCTCAATCGGCATTTTCACCGATGTTGCCGGCCTGCTGGTATTAACGGTCTCGTCCATTCCGCTGATCGCCAAGCTGGGTTATTTCGCCGCTTTCTGGTCGTTCAGCAATCTTGTGACGGTGGTCTTGCTGGTACCGCTGGTATTGTCCTACCTGCCTGCACCAAGTATCAGCAAAGTGGCGCTGCATAAGCATATTTATGCCCAGGCGATGGCGACGCTGGCCTTGTTTCTGACTTCGCCCCGCAGCGCCAGACCGGTGTTTGGCGTGACCTTGGTGGTGTTGGCACTGAGCTTGGTATGGGGGCGCGAGACGCTGATCGGCGAAGAGCAGCCGGGCTCGCCTATCCTGTTTCAGGACGACGAATACAATGTCAGCGCGCGCCATATCGCCGGCCAGTTCGCCGGTGCCAGCCAACTCAGCATCTATTTTGAGTCCCACCAACGCGACCGCATCAAACAACCCGACGCGGTGCATTTGATGGAAGACTTTTCGCGCTTCATGGCGACCACGCCGGGTTTCGGTGGCACCCGCGATATTCCCAGCCTGGTGCGTGCGGTCAATCGTCTTTATCACTACGACGATCCGCGTTGGGGCTTGTTGCCGCTGACCCAGAATGACATCGGCAATACGCTGTTCATGTACCAAGCCGGTGCATCGGTGCCCGGTGTGATTACCGAATTCATGGATCTCGATGGGCGGGTGGCCAACTTCGTGGTGTTTTTTAAAGACGCCACCGGCGCCACCATTTATGCCGCCATTGCGACCGCGAAAGACTATCTCGCAACCCACACCGTGCCGGGTGTCGAGGCCTTGTTTGCCGGTGGCATTGTCGGCACAACCGCTGCGGCCAATGAGGAGGTCGCAACCTCAGAACTGCAGCAGACCGTTCTCATTGTGACTATGGTGATGCTGGCGGTTCTGGTGACCTATCGGTCATTTAATGCGGCCTTGCTGGTATTTGTAGTGCTGGCGTTGGCGGTGATGATCAACCGCGCCTATATGGGATTTCGTGGCATCGGTCTGAATGTCAGTACCTTGCCGGTGACCGCGGTTGGCGTCGGGTTGGGTGTCGACTACGCCATCTATATGCTGGACCGCATTCGCGAGGAAGTGCGGCATCGCAGCCTGGATGATGCCATCCGCGTGGCGCTTGCTACGACCGGTGCGGCAGTGCTGTTCACCGCGATTGCAGTCATCGCCGGGATAGCTTATTGGGTGCCGGGTTCGTCGCTGCGCTTCGAATCTGAGATGGCGATGTTATTGTCGTTATTAACCTTGAGTCACATGGTCGGCTCGGTCACGGTGCTGCCACTATTGATCCGCGTCATGCAGCCGGCTTTCATCATGGATGCTCATCTCGACGACCACGCCACCGGCGATGCCGCAAGTCGGGCGGTATTTGCACAGGCATGGTTCCGTACAGCGCGTCACACCGTTTCTGGCTGAGTAGAGCCGCCTATCCCGAAAGAGGGCTTCGCGTTTATACTCCGACCCCGGTGGCGCGGCCGGGTCGGGGGGGCTCCTACTAACCGCCAACAAGTCACCGTGAGCACGTGCGTGGCGAGTGAAGTCTCTGGTCCCTGCCCAGCAGCTGGGACAGCGTAATTCACAGTCCTCGCACTGGACGGTTTGCCAGGGACCACGCGTTCTCGGCGCCAAATTCACCGCAAAACTGCAGGAGAGGGCTCTATGAGCACGGTTGTGCCGCCACCGCCGCCGCGAATTACGCGCGGCCATTCAATCGCCAACTGGATGATGGACCGCAAGTGGTTCTCCTTTGCCATCATCATGGTGCCGACCCTCGTACTGGCGTTTTATATTCCGCACATCAAGGTCTTTTCGCGCTTTGCCGACCTGCTGCCGGCCAAGCACGAATACATCGTCAACTACAACCGCATGAAGCAAACCTTCGGCGGCGCCAACGTAGTGACCATGGCGCTGGAAACAACTGATCCGGCCGCCGATGTATTCACATCCGATACGCTTAAAAAAATCGTCCACATCACCGAACAAGTCGATCTTATCGGTGGTGTGAATCACTATCAGGTGGCGAGTATCGCCCATCCCAAGATCCGCCGTATTCGCACCACGGCCGGCGGCCTGATCAAGTCCGAGCCGGTACTGCCCAAGGACCTGCCTACCGAAGCTGACGCCTTGAAGCAGTTGCGCGAGGAATCTTTTAATAACGACATCGTTTACGGCACCTACCTGTCAACCGACGGCCGCGCCGCGTTATTGGTGGCAGGCTTCGATGAGGAGCGACTGGATTACGTCGACATTCATACCAAGCTCCAGACCTTAAAAAGCGAGGTCGAGAAAGACGGCAAAACCCGCCTTTACATCGCTGGTGAGCCGATGCTGAAGGGCTGGATTTACTTCTACTCGGGGGAACTGGTCCATATCTTTACCGTCACCGGCATCGTGATGGTGTTGCTGCTGGCCTTTCATTTTGGCTCGGTCACCGGTGTGGTGGTGCCGACCTTGGGCACGGTGTTGTCGGCGATCTGGGGTCTCGGATTTGTCGGCTTTATGCAATACAACCTCGACCCACTGATTCTAGTGGTGCCGATCCTGATCTCGGCGCGTACTGCTTCCCACTGTGTGCAGATGATGGAGCGCTTCTACGACGAAATTCGCGTTGGACGGGACAAAGAAGCGGCGGTCCGCATTGCAATGGGCGAGCTGATTTTGCCCGCCGGACTCGGCATTCTGGCCGACGCCATGGCGCTGCTGGTGTTAGCGCTGTCATCGATGCCGCTCATCGCCAAGCTCGGTTATTACTGCGCGTTTTGGGGCATGTCCAACCTCATCACCGTAGCGGTGCTGGTGCCGCTCATCATGTCGGTGCTGCCGACGCCCCATGTCACCGTGCAGGAAGAGCACAAACATCTACCCTCGCGCCTGATGCACGCGCTGGGCGTGTTCCTGGTCGGCCCCAGGGCCTCGGCGGTGATCTTCGCCGGGGCCGTGGCCCTGACTGCCTGGTCGTTTTACTACGGGTGGCACGTCGACATTGGTGAAAAGCAGCCCGGCTCACCCATCTTGTTCCAGGAGCAGGAATACAACGTCGCGGCTAAGACCATCGCCGAACGTTTTGCCGGCGCCAACCAGCTCAACATCTTCTTCGAGGGTGATGCACCCCATAAGATGAAGGACCCCAAGGTCGTGGCAGTGATGGAAGAGTTTGGTCGTTATATGGCCGGCACTTCCAACTTCGGCGGCACACGCGACATTCCGCATCTGGTGCGCTCAATCAATCGTCTTTATCACTACGACGATCCACGTTGGTCCCTGATCCCGGCCACCCAGAAGGACATTGGCAATACCTTGTTCATGTACGAAGCCGGTGCGGCAGTACCGGGCGTGATCCTTGAGTACATGGATCTGGAAGGTCGCACCGCCAACTTCACTGTGTTCTACAAGGACGCCACCGGTAAGACGGTGTCCGAGGCCATCGCCAAGGCCAAGGAATTCATCAAGGCTCACCCGATGGAAGGCGTGAAACCGGCATTTGCCGGCGGCATCATCGGCACCACCGCGGCGGCCAACGAAGAAACCGAGATCTCCGATCTGAAGATGACTATCACCATCATCACGCTGGTCACGATCGCCATCATGATCGCTTACCAGTCGTTGTTTGCCGGTGTCATGGTTTTTATCCTGCTTATCATCTGCGTGATGACCAACCGTGCGTTCATGACCATTCGTGATATCGGTCTTAACGTCAATACGCTACCGGTGACGTCGGTGGGTATCGGCGTTGGCGTTGATTACGCGATTTATATGCTGGACCGTCTCAAGGAAGAAATGCGCCATCGGTCCTTACTGGATGCCATCGTGACGTCGATGCGCACGACGGGGGCCGCGATCCTGTTTACGGCCATGACGGTGTTGGCCGGCATCATTTATTGGATCCCGGGCTCATCGCTGCGCTTCAACAGCGAAATGGCGCTTTTGCTGTGTTTGCTGCTGACCAGCAACATGATTGGCGCCATCACGCTCATCCCGTTGTGGATACGTGTGTTCAAGCCGAAGTTCGTGATGAATTCCCATGTCGACGAGTCCGACACAATACGCGACCGCGCATTGGGTGGCTGGCAGGCCGACGCGCTGGCAAAAACCAGTAACGCCTGAGCGGGAGTGTAAACCTCACGCAAGTGTTAACAGGCGCCCCGTGGGGCGCCTTTTTTTGTGCAATCACTCCTCAGGCGTTAACGAGTGAGGCGGTGCTCAGACTGACGGTGGCCAGGGTGCGTCGATATCGGCTGCTACCAGCAAGGCCGCACGGTCGCCGCCTGGCGGATAGATCCACTGGGTGTTGATCATTTGTTTGAACGCCTTGACCTCGGCGCCAACCTTATCAACTTTGCGCTCCCAACCCATGGTAAACAGCGCACCAAAATCGCCGAGATCGAGACACGTTACATAGTCTGGTTGAGCATAGTTGCGTGTGCTGAAACCGAGCAACTCCCGTGCTGCGTTATATCCGGCGTGTTTGCCCATGGGCACCGCATGCTGACAGGACATCAAAGCAACGTGGTCATCATCAACCTGGGCGCGGGCGACATCGCCGGCGGCAAACACATCCTGCACGCCGCGCACCTTGAGTGATGCATCAACGAGTACCCGGCCCTGGCCATCGTGTTCGCTACCGAGGCTGGCAGCAAGCGGATGGGCGCCAAGACCGGTGGTAATGAGAGTGGTGGCACAGGCGATACGCTCACCGCTGCTCAGCACAACCGCATTTGCTTCGATAGCAGTGACACTCGTGCTTAAACGCGTTTCGACGCCACAAGCGGCAAGCGCGGCTTCAATATGGGGGCGCGGTTGCGGACCCAGGTCGGGTCCGATGACGGGCTCACGTTCAATGAGTAAAACGCGTGCCGCTGTGGCCGCGTCTTCGTGGCCTTTCTGACGCAGATGATGGCGCATCTCAGCCGCCAACTCGACCCCCGAAAAACCACCGCCGATCACAACAAAGGTCAGGCGGCCGGCGGTGGCGGGGCCAGCGAGTACACGGTCGAGATGAGCAGACAGCGCGGCGGCACCCGCATAGGTATCAACGTTCAGTGCATACTCGCGCGCGCCGACCACATTCAGCACGCGCTGCACACTGCCGGCGGCGAGGATCAGTCGCTGGTAGGGTAGTGCGCTGCTCGCGCCCTGCGTGTCGCCGATGGTGACGGTGTGTGCCGATGTATCGATGGCAGTCGCGTGCGCCAGCAGCAGCTCGATACCGAGTGGCGCGAACACGGGTAACAATGGCGCTCGCATCGTCGGCGTAAAGGGTTCGTAAAGGCGCGGACGCACGGTCAGGTGGTCGTCCGGCGCCACCACTGTGATGCCGAGTGGGCTGTTGGCCATGGCTGCTTCACGCGCAGCCACCAAGGCCGCCCACATACCGGCAAAGCCGCCGCCTATGATCACAAGTTTCTGCATTACGTTTGTCCTCGCTTGACGGTACGGGTGACGCTGCGCGGGCGCCCTGCTTTACGTGCGGCGAACCACGCCGCAACCTCGTTGGGAAAAGTTTTGGGCGCTTTGTGCTCAAGCCGCGCGGCGAGCGCGGCCAGGCTATGGCTGGCCAGAACCTGTTTCATTTCATGCTCGGCCTGCACCATCACGGCGTGGATACTGCACAAGCCCTTATTCGCCCAAGCGGGTGGACGGCCACCAAACACTGCGCAATTGCCACGAATTTCATTGCATTGGAATAGGGGCTTGTCACCTTCGAGCGCGTGCACAACGTCGAGCACCGATATGTCTGCCGCAGGGCGTGCGAGACAATAACCACCGCCCGCGCCTTCCAAAGCCATGACCAGGCCGGCGCGTTTTAAGTTCGCAAAAAGTTTGGCGAGATAAGTCGGAGAAATGCCCTGGAAATCGGCCAGATCCTGGTTGCTCACATGCACGTCGGGCCCACAAAGCAAGAGCAGACAGTGCAGTGCGTATTCAACGCTGGTGCCGTAGAGCGCCATAAGATTTAACTGGGATCATGTTTATCCGAGTTATGCTAGTCATCGAACTCCTATTTAACAAGTTTATTCATGACAACGCTGGAGCATGGCACTTGGCCACGTAAAATCCCGCTTGGCACAGCGCTTCTGCGGGACTTAAAACAGGGGAGATTTTCATGCGACGCATCGTCACTGGTCACAACGCCCAGGGTAAATCGATTTTTATCGAAGATGCCCAGGCACCCAACCGCATCACGCTCGACGGCCGCCCGGGCTGGGAATTGAACACGGTGTGGGCGACCACCGGCACACCGCAACTGCCGGCTGTTGGCGATCCGTCACTGATGCTCAGCAGTTATCTGCCAGCAACGCCCGGCACACGCTTCATCTTCGCCACCTGGCCGTGTCTACAAGATCAGGCGCGCAACGCGGACCGCGACACACTGCGCGCCGAGTACAACACCAAAGTGCCGGGCTTAGGTCATGCCCACGAGAAGGACACCCACGGCATGCACACCACGGATACCGTGGACTACGTGATCATTTTGTCGGGGGAAGTATGGTTGGAACTCGATGATGGCCAGCAAGTGCTGGTCAAAGCGGGTGATTGTGTCGTGCAGAACGGCACCCGACATCGCTGGCAGAACCGATCTGATGCACCCTGCACCATGGCAGCGGTGATGCTGGGCGCGGAGCGAGGCGATTAAGCGCACAAGCTGCTGCTGAGCTCAGTTTGTTGCTCGGGCCGGTAGCTTAAAGGGTTTCCACATCAACAACAGTTTGGGCATCAAAGTCAGAGCTGCCAGGATCGCGATGCCCATGGCAATGGTGGTCAGCAGGCCGAACAGGATGCTGGGTGTGAAGTTCGACAGCATCAGTATCGAAAACCCGACGCACACCACCAAGGTGGTGTAGAAGCCGGCACGCGCGATATTACCGTGACAGTGATACATGGTGGTCATACCATCACCGAGGCGATAAAACTCCAGACGATAACGATACAGATAGTGGATACAGTCCTCGACGGCGATGCCCATGGTCAGCGCCGCAACCATGATAGTCATCATATCCAAGGGCACACCGGCCCAGCCCATGAAGCCAAGCACAGCGCCGGCCGCCACCATGTTTGGCACCAAGCCGATGATCGCGGCGCGCAGGTTGCGAAACAAAAACCACAGGGTCAGCAGCACACCCAACATGGCGCTGCCTATTGATGTTATCTGTGAGCTGTAGAGGCTCTGCAACATATTGTTGTAGAGCACCAGCAGGCCGGACACTTCGAATTCTTCAGGTTTGAGGCCAAGGTCCTGTTGCAGACCTTCGTTGATCGTTTTCAGTAGTGCCTGGCGACGCAGTCCCGGTGTCGAATCAAGAATGCGCAGTGAAATGCGCGCTTCGTCAGCTTCAATATTGATATACGGCGTCAGCAACTCGTTACGCAGATTGGCGGGCAACCGCTTGTAGATAACATTAAGTTCAAAGGGATCAAATTCGCGGCCTTTATTCAGATCTTCCGCCACCCGCACGATCGACGCCAACGACATCACCGTACCGACACCCGGCACCGTTGCGACATAGTCGTGGACCTTCTTCACACGCTCGATCTTGTCGGCCGTAAACCAGGTATCAGATTTTTCGCCCGGTTCGTCGCCGAACATCTCGGCATCAAGCCCGTTGTTGCTGCGCGGCTCCACGTTAGTCGGGAATTTCAGCACCACTTCCAGTGGCGTGGTGCCACCGAGGGTTTCATCCACACGTTTGAGACCCTGATAGATCTCGGTGTGTTTGCGGAAATAATTGATGAAACTATTTTCGACTTCGAGCTTTGAGATACCAATGCCACTGGCCAGCACAATCACCAGGGTAGTTACCATTACACCGGTGCCATGGTGGTCGGTGATGCGCGCCAGCCACACCGTGAAGCCCGATCGGCCGTCGTCCTCGACCCGTGGCGCGCGGCTCGGCAGCAGGATCATGAGGGCCGGTACGAGGGTGAAGACCACGAAATAGACCAACAGCAGGCTCATGCCCATCATCGCGCCGAAGTCCGCAATCGGGCGGATGTCGCTGGACATTAAAGAGCCGAAGCCGATGATCGAGGTCACGGAGGTGTACAGGCACGGGCTCGCCATATCGTGTGCAGTGGCGCGCACCAGATCGCGATGGCCAAGTTCAGGGCGTTCCCGGTATAACTCGCGATAGCGCACGATGAGATGAATGTTGATCGAGATCGAGAGGATTAAGGTCAGGGCCAGGAAGTTCGACGAGATGACGGTCAGCTTCCAGCCGATCAAGCCCAGCACACCGAGGATGCCGAGCGTAATGAACGCGCAGTTCAATACCGGGATCACGACCCAGCGGAATTCGCGGAAGATATAACCGAGCATGGCAATCGTCAGCAGGAACGAGGCGGTGCCAAAGACGACGATGTCACTGCGCACATAGCCGATCATGTCGTCGGCGATCATGGCGATACCACCGAGATGCAATTCGGCTGCCTCGCCATGGTTGCGCATCACCGCGCGCAATTGCTCCACGGTAGCGTGATTGGAGCCATCGACAGTGTCTTTTAACGCCTGGTAGAGCGGCTCGATTTCGCGCAACCGAGTCTGCTCGCTGGCGGTCGCGCGCTGCTGTGCGCGGCGGTATAACAATTCGCCACGTTCGTATTGCAGGTCGGAAAAATTGTCCGGCGGCGGTTTGAGTGTGATGCGGATGGCGGTGGTTTTGCCGTCGGCGCTCACCACCATATTGCGATACAGCGGACTGTGGGTGAGTTCGTCCAGGGCCTTGACCGGATCCAGATCGGGTGCGTCGACGGTGCGGTAGTTCGATACCACTTTGCTGAGGCCGCCCGGAACATTTTTGACCAGCGGCACATCGAGCACGGTGGTGACCGAGCCGACGTTGGGCAGAGCCTTGAGCTCGTCCCGCAGTGCGCGGATCAGCGCCAGGCTGTTTTTACTCAGCAGCGGCTGTCGGGGCGTGACCGTCATGAACAGGAAATCGCGCGCCTGATAACGTTTGGCCAGATCGCGGAATTGTTTGAGGTCAGGGTCGCTTTCAAGCAGCAGGGAGTCGGCCGAGGCGTCGAGGCGGAACTTCGGCACGCCGGTAACGACCGCCCCGAGCAGGGCCAGCAACAGCATCAGGGTCAGTGTCGGTCTTTCGATGACCAGGCCATCGTAGATCTTTGTAAAAGCGTGTTTCATGGCACAGGAGCCGGCACGCACAGGTCGACGTTGGCGGACATGCGGGTAATCGCGATCTTCAAGAATATCGTTGTCAATCAGGGCGCCGGACGCTGCTTGCCCGGGGCGGTGTAGGTGCGCGGCGTGGGCCACGGCATGTATCGCGCGCCGCCCTCAGAGCCGCCGCAATAGCCTTGCCGTCCCGCATGGCGGCACAATGATATCACCGCATCCGGTGATCAGGGCCGCCAACGAGTGGCCGGTGCTGAGTCGACAAATGAGGGCGCAAACCATCGCGCGGCGGGGTCGGGCGGTGTTGGGTGAGCCGGCGTCGCAACTGGCCGGGCTTGATCCTCAACCGCTAGCGCTGACGGCGCGCGCGAGCAGCACATCCAAGCCCGGGTATTCACTGCGTCGCAGCACCGTGCGCAAGACGCTAGCGCCGGGCTTGGTGCCGGCCGCGAGACAGCGGTGGGTCCGCGTGGCGTCCAGCACGCGACTACCGGCGACGATGTCGATGCCGCGCGCAAACACCGCATCGGGAAAAAAGCCCACGGTGGGTCCGACCAGCGCAACTTGTTCGGCAGCGGCACAATGTTCGAGCATTGCATCGAAGCTGTCGTTCAAGAGCGTTGCACCGGTACAAATGATCTTGTTGCAGCCGCGCAGCACGCGCGGATCGAGTGAGATCTCGAAGCCCGGGGCGCTGGTCACCATATGGGCTTTGCGTTCAACGATGCGGGTGCTGATACCGAGCGCGCGGGCGCGCCGCGCCAGCGGTGGGAAATGGCCAATCATGCCGAGCTCATCACCCGGCGCGAGCACAACACCGCCGAACGAATCAGTAGCGGTGGACGGTTCGAACAAGGCGGCGCGATAAACGAATTCCGTGATGGCATTGATGGCGGCAATCCCCACGGAGCGGCTGCCGTCCTCATCGGCCAACACATAGCGGGCCAAATCGATGGCCGCTGCGCCGCGCAGCCCATCGACCAGAAAACGCGCAGGCATATCGGCCTGACTGGCGCCAAGCCAGGCGTAGTACATGCCGGCACAGCCGTCCTCAAGCGTCAGCAGACCGAATTCTGGATCGCCCTCGGGGGTTGGGTGCGGATCGGCGATCAATGCATCTGCCACCTTGGGCAGCGTCAACACGTTGCAGGCCTGTTCGGCGAGGGCAAAAAGTGCGGTGCGGATGTTCATGACGATGGTATGGAGCGTTTGTCTATCGATTGTGTGATGGACCGAGAGCCAGGATTAGCTAGCATTCTGGCGCGCGTCGGAGCGCGCTTGAGCGCGGCCGGTCTCACGGCCACGATGATATGCATTAGGCGCCGCCGCGACATGTCGCTAACTAACTCAATAACAATATCTTCAGGGGAGAACTCACGATGTCATGGACTCACAAGCTGTGGGTGGCAGTGCTGTTGGCCGCCGCCCTGCAAGTGCAGGCCGCAGAATCCATAGTCGACGACAAACTGCTCAGTGTCGACGGTGACGGCGCCAACTGGCCGGCCTACGGCCGCAATTTTTCTGAACAGCGTTACAGTCCTTTGGATCAGATTAATACCGACACCGTCAAACGCCTTGGCATCGACTGGGTGATGGAGTTGCCCAATGACCGCTCCTTGACAGCGACGCCGCTGGTGGTCGATGGCGTGTTGTATTTCACGGGCTCTTTCAGCGTCGCCCGCGCGGTGGAGGCCAAAACCGGCAAGCTGCTGTGGGAATATGATCCCAAGACCATCGAACATGCGGGCGATCGCCTGCGTATCATGTGGGACTCCAATCGGGGCCCGGCTTATTACAAGGGCCGGTTGATTATCTCGACCGTTGACGGCCGTCTGGTCGCGCTCGATGCCAAAACCGGCAAGATGCTGTGGGAAACCATGACCATCGACCCGCGTCGTTCTTATTACATCACCGGGGCGCCGAAAGTTTTCAAAGACAAGGTTCTGATCGGTAATGGTGGCACCGAACACGAAGCCGCGCGGGGGTATGTCACCGCTTATGACATCGACACCGGCAAACAAGCCTGGCGTTTCTGGATAGTGCCGGGCAATCCAGCCGATGGTTTCGAGAATAAGGCCATGGAAATGGCCGCCAAAACCTGGACCGGCGAATGGTGGAAACATGGCGGCGGTGGCAACGCTTGGAATGGTTTCACCTTCGATCCGGAATTTAACACCGTCTACATCGGCACGGGCAATGGTTCGCCTTGGAATCAAAAGATAAGGAGCCCCGGCGGCGGCGACAATCTGTTTTTGTGCTCAATCGTGGCACTCGACGCCGATAGCGGCGAATACAAATGGCATTACCAGACCAACCCCGGCGAAACCTGGGACTACAACTCCAATATGGATATCGTGCTGGCGGATCTGAAATACGGCGCTCAGACGGTAAAAGCTTTGATGCACGCCCCAAAAAATGGATTTTTTTATGTCATCAACCGTGCCAACGGCGAGCTTCTATCCGCTGAAAAAATCGGCAAGGTGACTTGGGCCGAGCGCATCGATCTCAAGACGGGCCGCCCGGTGGAAGTGCCCGGCGCGCGATACGAAGACGGTGAAGAAACGGTGTGGCCCAGCCCCTTTGGTGCCCACAGCTGGCATGCGATGTCCTACAACCCCAACACCGGTCTGGTCTACATCCCGACCATCGAAATGCCCGGTGTATTTAACGACAAGGGCATCGATCACAAGAACTGGAAGTCACCCCATTTTTACGCGTCAGTGGGTGTCAAGTTTGGTGACGACGATGCGCCAGCGGACTACGGCACGGCCTTTCTGCAGGCCTGGGACCCGATTAAACAAAAACAAGTGTGGAAACAGCCGGCACCACCACAGTGGAATGCCGGCACCATGACCACCAAGGGCAACCTGGTGTTCGAAGGTTTTGCCGACGGGACCTTCAATGTTTTTAATGCCACCAGCGGCGAGAAGTTATGGTCGGTGAATGTGGGCGTGGGTGTGTCAGCGCCACCGGTCACCTATGCCATCGACGGCAAACAATATGTCTCGCTGCTGACAGGCTGGGGTGGTGCGGGCCTGATCAGCGGCACGCTCGCTGGGCAGCATGGCTGGAAGTACAAAGTCCACCCGCGACGCCTGGTGACCTTTGCACTGGATGGTAAGCTGCCGATGCCCGTTTCGCCGCCGCCCACACAGGCTAAACCAGTCGACCTGCCCGACTTCAAGATCGACGCACAGCTCGCGGACTACGGTAAAGAGGTTTATTCCCATTCCTGCTTTTTGTGTCACGGCGGCGGCGCGGTATCAGGAGGCTACGCACCGGATCTGCGCGAGTCACCGCTAGCGCAGTCGCGTGAGGCTTTTAAGCAGGTTGTGGTCGAGGGTGTGCGTGTGCCAACGGGCATGCCACGCTTTACCGATTTCACCGACAAAGACATCGATGGCCTTATGCATTACCTGCGTGCGATGGCGCGTGGCGCCGTGCTGGCGCAGACGGCAAAAAAATAACTTTGTTGACGACGACGCGCCGGGTCACCCCGGGCGCGTCCCTACCCGAGCGTGGCAGCGCAAGGCTGCCGCGGGGATGACAAGCCGACGAAAGCCTTTATCATGAGCGCCGCGCGCGCGGCCTGCGGTCCCCGTCCGCAGGTGCGAATTCATTCGCACTAAACCCCTCACTTCCGCGCTAGCCAGTCTCGTTCCAATTTCTCAAAGGGCTTCATTCCGCCATGGCACAGTACGTATTCCAAATGCATCGGGTAGGCAAAGTTGTGCCACCCAAGCGCCACATCCTGCGTGACATTTCCTTAAGCTTTTTTCCCGGCGCCAAGATCGGTGTGTTGGGTCTGAACGGCTCGGGAAAATCCACATTGTTGCGCATCATGGCTGGCATCGATAAAGAAATCGAAGGGGAGGCGACGCCGCTCAAGGGCCTGAAGATCGGCTATTTGTCGCAAGAACCACAGCTCGATGTGAGCAAAAGTGTGCGTGGTAACGTGGAAGAGGGCTTGGGTGCAACCATTAAGTTGCTGGAGCGTTTTAACGAAGTCAGCATGAAGTTCGCCGAGCCCATGACCGACGACGAAATGAATGCGTTATTGGAAGAGCAGGGCGAGCTGCAGAACAATATTGATGCGGTTGGCGGATGGGAAGTTGAGCGCAAGCTGGAAATCGCCGCCGATGCATTGCGTCTGCCCCCCTGGGACGCCGATGTCAGCAAATTATCCGGTGGTGAGCGCCGTCGTGTTGCATTGTGTCGTTTGTTGTTGTCAGAGCCGGAAATGCTGCTGCTGGACGAGCCTACCAACCACCTCGACGCGGAGTCGGTCGCGTGGCTGGAACGGTATCTCGAAAAATATCCGGGCACAGTCGTGGCGGTGACCCACGATCGGTATTTCCTCGACAACGTGGCCGGCTGGATTCTGGAACTCGATCGCGGCCACGGCATTCCCTGGGAAGGCAATTATTCTTCCTGGTTGGAACAAAAAGACGCGCGTCTGAAGCAGGAAGAGCGCGAACAAGCCGCACACAAGAAGACCATTGCCGCTGAATTGGAATGGGTGCGCAGCAATGCCAAAGGTCGCCAAGCCAAGAGTCGCGCCCGACTGGCGCGCTTTGAAGATTTGCAGTCCAAAGAATTTCAGGCGCGCAACGAAACCAACGAAATCTATATCCCGCCGGGGCCACGCCTGGGCGATATTGTGATTGAGGCGAGCGATCTTAAAAAATCCTTCGGCGAGCGTATGTTATTTGAAGACTTCAGCTTCGCTCTGCCGCCGGGTGGCATCGTCGGTGTGATCGGGGCAAACGGTGCGGGCAAGTCGACCTTGTTCAAGATGATGACGGGCCAGGAGCAGCCCGATGCGGGTGCAATCCGCGTTGGTGACACGGTCAAGTTCGCCTACGTTGATCAGAGTCGAGATTCGTTGGACGACAAAAACACTGTGTGGCAGGAGATCTCCGGCGGACAGGACATCCTGCGCATTGAAGATTACGAGGTGCAATCACGATCCTATTGTGGGCGCTTCAATTTCCGCGGCGGTGATCAGCAGAAACATATCGGGCAGTTATCAGGCGGTGAGCGCAATCGCGTGCATCTGGCCAAAGTGCTGCTGACCGGTGGCAATGTGCTGCTGCTTGACGAGCCGACCAATGATCTCGACATCGAAACCTTGCGCGCTTTGGAAGAAGCACTGCTCAACTTTCCCGGTTGTGCGGTGGTGATCTCCCACGATCGCTGGTTCCTTGATCGCATCGCGACCCACATCATGGCGTTTGAGGGCGATTCCCATGTGGAGTGGTTCCCCGGCAACTATGCTGATTACGAAGCTGATCGCCGTCGACGTCTGGGCGACGATGCCGATAAACCTCACCGCATCAAGTTCAAGCCGGTTACGCGCTGAGCCCCTCACCCTCATCCGCTGCGTGCGGGGGTGAGGGTGGCGCAGGCTGGGCTTGTTCGGACCGGCTGTTTGATCAACAAACTACGCGTCACTGCCACCGGGTGTATGCACACCAGGCAGTGGCGGCACCGGCTGAGGCGGCACGTCGCTGTCGTC
This sequence comes from Pseudomonadota bacterium, assembly GCA_043756885.1. Classification (GTDB taxonomy): domain Bacteria; phylum Pseudomonadota; class Gammaproteobacteria; genus JADJYF01. Next base: position 3,789 of record JAYUQF010000452.1, on the reverse strand, counting down.
TTCATGTACGTCGATAAAACCGCGACCGACAAAACTGCGTTGCCGGCTGTAGAGAAAATAGACCACCAAGCCCAGCACCGCCCAGCCCAGAAACATCATCTTGGTTTCGTAGCCCAGGGAAATAAATAGATAAACACAGCCGATGATGGCGAGTGGGGCGGTAATACCGATCGCTGGCGTGCGAAACGGACGACGACGCGTGGGGTCAGTACGACGCAGCATCAAAACCGCTATCGAAACTGCAGCAAACGCGAACAGCGTGCCGCTGTTGGAAATGTCGGCGAGCTTGCCGACGGGAAAAAAGGCTGCAAACAACGCAACAAAAATGCCGGTGAGAATGGTGATGACATGGGGCGTATGAAAGCGTGGATGGACACGCGAAAAAACTTCCGGTAGCAGGCCGTCACGACTCATCACAAAAAAGATGCGAGTCTGACCAAACATCATCATAAGAATGACCGATGGCAACGCGAGGCCGGCGGCGAGGCCAATGAGATTGCCAATCTGGGGCCAACCGATGGTGCGCAAAGTCCAAGCCAAGGCCTCCTTGGAACACACAACCGCGCCATCGTTGATGCTGGCGCATTGTTTCGCCAGTTCCATGCTGCCGGGTGACAGCGCTTCGCCCGCTGCACCAGCGACGGGTTGCGCACCCACACTGCCGATGACCCCGGCTGCTACCAGCAAGTAGAACACTGTGCAGATGGCGAGTGAGCCGATCAGGCCGATAGGCATGTTGCGCTGGGGATTTTCGGTCTCTTCCGCCGCTGTCGAGACTGCATCGAAGCCCACAAAAGCGAAAAATATTGAAGCCGCCGCCGCTGAAATACCGGCGAAACCCAAGGGCGCAAACGGTGTGAAGTTCTCCATCTGGATGACCGGTACGGCGAGTGCAATAAAAACCGCCAACGCACTGACCTTGACCGCCACCAGCACGGCGTTCACCGCCGCGCTCTCGCGCGTGCCGATCACCAACAACCAGGTCACGAGTGCAGCGATACCCATCGCGGGCAGATTGACCAGGCCGCCATCGTAGGGCCCGCGCACCAGGGTGTTGGGGATATCAATATGAAAAGCATTTTCTATCAGTCCCACCACGTAACCCGACCACCCAACGGATACCGCGCCCGCCGCGACGGCGTATTCGAGGATCAGCGCCCAGCCGACCAGCCATGCGATCAGTTCGCCCATCACGGCATAACTGTAGGTGTAAGCCGAGCCGGAGACCGGCACCATGGCCGCCATCTCGGCGTAACACAAGGCGGCGACCGCGCACACCACACCCGCTATAACAAAGCTTGCCATCATGCCCGGCCCAGCTTTTTGCGCGGCTTCGGCGGTCAATACAAAGATGCCGGTACCAATCACCGCACCAATGCCGAGCATGGTGAGCTGAAACGCCCCTAAGGAGCGGTGCAGGGACTTTTTCTGCGCCGTCGCGAGGATAGCGTCGAGGGATTTGATGCGGCCAAAAATCATAGTGTCGACCTTCGCTTCGGGTGCCTGCGCATCATAACGAGATAAACAAGGCCCAGGGTGCCATTGCGCACCACCGGCCAGCGTATTGACGCCGCGCTGTGTGTGTCGAATTGCTGCGCATGGGCCTTCGGTGTAGGCTCGCGCCTCGCTCCACTGCCCCGGCCACCCACGCGCACTCGTTCCAAAGTCTGGTTCTTGTTTTATGTTGACTATCCACGCCAGCCTGACCCTGCTCGTCATCATCGCAATTTTTGGCAGCCTGGCACTGACGCAGCTTGCTACCGATGTGGTGATGCTGGCCGGCCTTACGGTGTTGCTTATTGGTGGGGTTGTGAGTCCACGTGAAGCGCTGGCGGGATTTGCCAACGAGGGCGTGATGACGGTCGGTATTTTGTATGTGGTCGTGGCCGGTCTGCGCGACACCGGTGCGATGTCGGCACTGGCGCAGCAGTGGTTCGGTCGGCCACGCAGTGTGGCGGCCGCGCAGTTGCGCATGATGTTGCCGGTGGCCGGTATGTCGGCTTTCATGAACAACACACCATTGGTCGCGGCGATGTTGCCGGCCGTGTCGGACTGGGGCAGACGCCTGCAGATCCCGTTGTCGCAATTGCTCCTGCCCTTAAGTTACGCCGCCATTCTCGGTGGTCTGTGTACCCTGATCGGTACCAGCACCAATGTTGTGGTCGCGGGCTTGGTGCGCGACGCTGTGGCGGCGGGCACCCTCACCAACCGCCTGTCATTTTTTACGCTCACGCCCATCGGTCTGGCCTGTGCCGCGAGCGGTCTGGCCTACATTGTTTTGACCACCCGCTGGTTGTTGCCGCACCGTGGTTCGCCGCTGCGTGATACCAGCGATCCACGCGCCTATACCATCGAGATGTTGGTGACCGCCGATGGACCGGTCGCCGGTCGCAGTATCGAAGAGGCGGGCTTGCGCCATCTACCCGGCAGCTATCTGGCTGAGGTCGACCGCAACGGCGAAGTGATGGCGGCAGTCGGCGCGAACTTTCGGCTGGTCGCCGACGATCGTCTGGTGTTTGTTGGTGTGGTTGATGCGGTGCTCGGTCTGCAGAAGATGCGAGGTTTGATACCCGCCACCGACCAACTATTTAAGCTCGATGGGCCGCGCACCAAGCGCATGTTGATCGAAGCAGTGGTCTCGGATCAATCGCCGTTATTGGGCAAGAGTATCCGCGAGGGACGCTTCCGCACGCAGTACAACGCCGTGGTAATTGGGGTCGCGCGTGGTGGCGAGCGGCTTTATCAGAAGCTTGGCGACGTGGTATTGGAAGTTGGTGATACTTTGCTGCTCGAAGCGCGTCCGGCTTTTTTGCAGCAACAGCGTGACGCGCGTGATTTTTTCCTGGTCAGTGGCATCGAGGATTCAACACCACTGTCCCGTGAAAAAGCACCTTTGGCCCTGGCCATCCTGGTCATGATGGTGGTGAGTGCCACGCTGTTCGAACAGCATCCGTGGTTTATCGCGCAGGGTTACAGCATGTTGCACGCTGCCCTGGTGGCGGCGTTTGCGATGTTGGCGACACGCTGCTGTAGCGCCGAAGCGGCGCGCCGCACCGTCGATTGGCCGGTGCTGATCGTGATAGCAACGACTATTGGTATTGGCACAGCGCTGCAAAAAACCGGACTTGCTGACCTCGCGGCCGTGGGTGTAATAAACCTGAGTGCATCCTCGCCGTGGCTGGCGCTGGCAGCAGTTTATCTTGTCACGATGCTCGCCACGGAATTGCTCAGCAATACCACCGCCGCAGTTCTGATGTTTCCGATTGCGATTGCTACAGCCCAAGCCCTGCATGTCGAGCACTTGCCTTTTATTGTGGCGATGACCATTGCCGCGTCCTGCGGTTTTGCCACGCCCTTGGGCTATCAGACCCATATGATGGTTTACGGCCCCGGCGGTTATCGCTTCGCTGATTTTCTGCGCTTTGGGATCCCGCTGAACCTGGTGGTGGCCCTGACCACTATTGTTTTGACACCCCTGGTATTCCCCTTTTATCCGTGAGCAAACATCGGCCTTAAAACAGTTGAGCGTGAGGAGCTGTGGGCACGCTTAAGCGTGCGCCTGCAGTTGGCGTCAACGTCGAGGTGTGTAAGGTGTTCGATTAGTCGGCGTGCTTGTTAAGGTTTTGCTTTTGCGGCGGGTTGTTTTTTGGGCTCTGCGGCGCTTGCGCCCTGGGTGGCTCGCACCGGCGCTGGCGCTTTTGTTGTTAGCGGCTTAGTGGCGCTCGATCCGGCGGCGATCGTTGCGGCAGCTGCTACCGCATCGGCCGCCGCAGCGGCGGGGCTGGGTGC
>JAYUQF010000451.1:0-3176 GCA_043756885.1 Pseudomonadota bacterium | reverse complement strand
TCGCCTGCGAGATGGCCGGTGGTGCACGGGCGCTGCTGAATTCATCTGTTGAATACGCCAAGCTGCGTATGCAGTTCGGCCGCCCGATAGGCTCGTTTCAGGCGGTTAAACACAAATGCGCCGAGATGTTGCTGGAGGTGGAGCTGGCGGCCTCGGCCGCGCGTTATGCCGCTGCCGCCATCGACGAACAAGACCCGCAAGTGCCGGCCCTGGCTTCGCTGGCCAAGGCCATGGCGTCTGACGCTTACATGCATGCCGCCATCGAATGCATCCAGATCCACGGCGGCATCGGCTTCACTTGGGATCACGACACCCATTTATGGTTCAAGCGCGCCAAGAGTTCGCAGGTGTTTCTCGGTGATGCCAGTCACCACCGCGAACGTTATCTCGCCCTGACGGAGGCTGCACAATGAGCGCCCAAGACGAAACTACCGTACGCGCCGAAGTACGCGCCTGGCTGCAAACCCATTGGGACAGCAACCGCGGTCTGGTTGCGTGGCGCAATCTGCTGACCGATACCGGCTGGGGCATGCCGCACTGGCCACAAGCGTGGTACGGGCGCGGTTTGCCCGTCGCTTTACTGCCGACCATCGAGGAAGAATTTGAGGCCATCGGTGCCGTCGGTGTGGCGCGTATCGGTATTCGGCTGTTGGCCGCCGCAACCCTGCTCGAACATGGCAACGACGCGCACAAATCGCGATTCCTGCGGCGCATCCTCACCGGTGAAGACACCTGGTGTCAGTTGTTCAGTGAACCAGGCAGTGGCTCGGATCTGGCGGGCGCCACCACCCGCGCCGATGCACACGGCGATGGTTGGATAGTGAATGGCCAGAAGTTATGGACCACCAGTGCCCATCACGCGCAATGGGGTTTACTGCTCGCGCGCACCGATTGGGATCTGCCCAAACACACCGGCATGTCTTATTTCATCATCGACATGACCCAGGCTGGTGTTGAAGTACAGCCGCTGAAACAAATGAACGGTTACGCCTCGTTCAATCAAGTGTTTTTCACCGATGCAAAAATTCCGGTAGAAAATCTGGTCGGCAAGATTGGTGACGGTTGGAAGATAGCCATGACTACCCTTGCCCACGAACGCCGCAATGCCGACGCATTGCGCCGCTGGGGCCATGCTTCACCCCATGCCGGGCCGATTTATGACGAAGAGCGCGCCGAGATAGCAACCGTCATGGAGCCCTATAAGTGGTATGCACAACGGGCCGGACGTGTTGACCTGGTATTGCCCCGTGCGCAACAAACCGGCCGTATACAAACACCGGCCGTGCGTCAGGAACTCGCCCGTTTACTCATGCTTTCGCGCAGCGCGGAGTGGCTGGCCCATCGCGCGCGCCACACCCAGGTATCAGGCCGGCCTGAAGGTCCGGAAGGTTCCCTGGGTAAGCTGGTATCGAGTCACGTCGCGCGTGCCGCCGCGCAAGTACACACCCTGATCAGCGGGGCCGATGCCATGCTGGCGGGTGAGGACGGCCCTGAGCAGGGCCTTATCGCCGAGATCCTGTTGTCGGTCCCGGCCACGTCGATTGCCGGCGGCACTGACGATATTCAGCGCAACATCATCGGCGAACGTGTTCTGGAGTTACCACGCGAGCCGCGCATGGATGCCGGACCGTTCCGCGATATCCCGCGTAATCCACCGCGCGGTCGTTAGTTCGAAGAACCGAAGGTCCGACAAATTCGGACAATCATTCCAGCGCGCCGCGGGTGCGAATGTCCGAATTTGTCGGACCTACGGGAGGTGTGCTGGGGTCTGCAGTAGGAACGCGACTCAATAGCTGCGACGGCGCACAAGACCTGCACCCCACCACCTCAAAACTGCTCATCCACGATAGACACCTGCTTGACTGAACAACGACCTTGGTCGATTTACGTATCAGTAACAATGTGTCGCAATTTTTCCGGATTGCGCTGCACGTAGATGGCCACGATATGTGAACGATCGTTAACTTCAAATGCGATGGTTTGCACCACCTGCCCGGCAGTATCACTGATCACTACACCTGCCATACCGTTGACCGGCGTGAAGCTGGCGCGCAAGACACTGGGGGAATAGTTTTTGGCAAAACCGAGCATCGCCTTCGCCACACGTGTATTGCCGTGTAAAGGCTGCAAAACCGCCGCGACCTTGCCACCCCCATCGGAATAAAACACCACGTCGTCGGCCAACACACTTGTCAGCCCATCAAGGTCACCACGCACGATGGCCGCGAGAAAAGCCGACGCCAAGCGTGTGCCATCTTCGGGTTTGGTTTTGTATCGCGGTTGCGCCGCGCGAATATGCTGGCGGGCGCGGCTCGCCAGTTGCCGACACGCGGTGACGTCGCGGGCAAGGGTGCCGGCAATTGTGTCGAAGTCGACATCGAACACGTCGTGCAACAAAAATGCCGCGCGCTCCAGCGGCGAGAGCGTTTCGAGTAAACGCAGTAGTGCAAAGCTCAGATCGTGGGCCAGCTCGTGGGCAACTTCCGGCCCGGGTTGATAGTGATCGAGCGAGGCCAATAAGGGCTCGGGCAACCATTGGCCAACGTAACACTCGCGTTGTTTCTGGGCTGACTTCAAACGGTCCAGACAAAGATGGGTGACGATGCGTGTGAGATAGGCCCCGGTGTTTTCGATCGGCGTAAAACGCGCCTCGTGCCAGCGCAACCACGCGTCCTGCACAATGTCTTCGGCATCGGCCACGCTGGCCAGCATGCGGTAAGCAAGCCCGCGCAAGCGGGCACGATGGGTCTCGAACTCGCCGTCGAGATCAAGCTTTGCTGAATCGTTCATCACGCTCCCGTCCACTCAACGGTCACAGCCTTCAGGCCCGTGCCGTGAAAAGCTGTGGCGCGATGGTTTGCCCACCCACCTCGACCCGGCTACAGGCGTGGGCATAACCCAGGGCACGCTTGAGGGTGGGATAGACGCGGGTGTTGGCGATGATCAAGGCCAGGGACACCACACCACGTTCGCCCCAGCGCAGTACGGCTTCATCGTGCAGTGCTGCACAGTCGGGAGCATGGGTCAGGACCGCTTGGGCAAAAGACAAAGCCAGCCGGGTGTCTGGGTCCAGAGACGCTTCATCGCCCGCCACAATGGCGCGCAGGGTAGCACCCTCAACACCCGCTTCTTCCGCCATCCGCACCACCAACTGCGTGCAGGGTCCGCAGTCTTCA
>JAYUQF010000450.1:0-3183 GCA_043756885.1 Pseudomonadota bacterium | reverse complement strand
AAGATCTCAACGGCAAAACCCTGCACGAGGCCGATCTATTTCCATGAACGGCAAGGCGCATGGGCTTGGCCCCATTCTTTTGCTCGGCGCGGGTGGTCAGGTTGGCTGGGAGTTACACCGCAGTCTGGCAAGCCTGGGGCCGATTATCGCCCTCACGCGTGACACACTTGATCTGGAAAATCTGACTGCACTACGCGAGTGTGTGCGTGCGACAGCGCCGCGACTCATCGTCAACGCGGCCGCTTACACCGCAGTTGATCGTGCGGAAGAGGACATCCAGCGCGCCACAGTGCTTAACACCACCGTGCCGCACATACTGGCGGAAGAAGCCGTACGCAGCGGTGCCGCGCTCGTTCACTATTCAACCGACTACGTGTTTGCCGGTGATAGCGTCCGGCCCTATCGTGAAGACGACGTCACCGGGCCCATCAATGTTTACGGTGCGACTAAATTGGCTGGGGAACAGGCTATAGAAGCCAGTGGAGCGGCCGCCCTGATATTTCGCACGAGTTGGGCTTATGGCAGCCGTGGCCGTAATTTTCTGTTGACCGTCAAGCGCCTCGCGCAGCAACAGGACACACTGCGGATTGTTGACGACCAGTTTGGTGCGCCCACTTGGTCGCGTGCCATCGCCGATGCCACCGCGCAAGTATTGGCCCGTGGCTGGCCCGATATGGTGGACTACTGTGCCGCGCACCGGGGCGTCTATCACTTGAGTTGTGCGGGCAGTACATCCTGGTGGCAGTTTGCTGCATCCATCGTTCAGCATTTGCACGGTGACTCACAACACATGGTCACGGTTGAGCCGATAGAAACCAAAGACTATCCAACCGCCGCCCGCCGACCGAGCTACTCAGTACTCAACTGCCAACGCCTGCAGCAGGTATTTGGCATTGTATTGCCACCCTGGGAGCACGCGCTCGAATTGGCACTTGAAGTATAAGTACGACGCATTGGGGTGACGCGAACCGCGCGCTCCGTCGCTCGCACCGTTTATCGCCGGATCTGTGCAAGCCCGAAGGTCGTGCGCAACAGTGAGATCAGGCGCGGTACAGCTCTGCCGTCAAACGTTCAGATTCGCTTAACAGCGGTAACCACCAACCCGGGTTGGTGCGATACCAGGCGACGGTTTGCGCCAGCCCTTGCGCCAATGGCGTGACGGGCGACCAGTGCAGCTCTGCGCGTGCACGCGCAACGTCCATTGCGTAGCGCCGGTCATGGCCGAGTCTGTCTGTCACATAACTGATCAGCGATTCTGGCTTGCCCAGCTCCCTTAGCAGCTGACGCACGAGTGCCAAGTTCGAGACTTCATTCTCACCGCCAAGATTGTAGATACGGCCGACGCGGCCATGCTGCAAAACCGCCAGGATGCCGTCGCAATGATCATCAACAAAGACCCAGTCGCGCACGTTCAGGCCATCACCATAAATCGGCAGTGCACCGTCGCGCATTGCGCGGGTAATCATCAGCGGTATCAGCTTCTCCGGAAACTGATAGGGACCATAATTGTTTGAGCACCGCGTAATTAAAGTCGGCAGTCCGAAGGTCTCGTGGTAGGCGCGGACCATGAGATCCGAAGCGGCCTTACTGGCCGCGTAGGGACTATTGGGTTGCAACGGCAGGCTTTCCACAAAAGCCGGGTCGGCGGGACCCAGAGAGCCGTAGACTTCATCCGTACTGACATGCAAAAAGCGGAAGGGGCGGGCCTGAATTTCCAGATCGCGACGACAGGCTTCGAGCAGAACCGTTGTACCAGTGACGTTGGTTTCGACGAACTTCAAGGGGCCGAGAATCGAACGGTCCACGTGTGACTCCGCCGCAAAATGCACCACGGCATCAACCGACGAAGACCCTGCCCCGTCTACCGCGCCGCGCAGCAGGGAAGACACCAGCACTTCATCGCCTATGTCACCCTTAATAAAGCGGTATCGCGCTTGAGATCCCTGGCCATATAAAGCGTACACATCGTCGAGATTGCGCTCGTTGCCGCTGTAAGTCAGGAGATCCAGGTTGGTTATCGCAAGCGAGGCGTTCCGCGACAAGGCCAAACGCACAAAATTGGAGCCGATAAAACCGGCGCCGCCGGTAACAAGAAGATGACGGTAGTTCATCGGTAATATGGAACTCCATGCCCGCCGCGCCCGCCCAAGTATGGGCGTGGGTGCGGCGTCAAAAATGAATATTGTCTTGGGGTATCTCGACCTGGCTTGGATAGATCTTCAGTCGCGCACCTCACCGTAGTTTTATATCAAGACATGAGTCTCGACGCGAGCCTCGCCTTTGTTTCCTGGCATCGACTTCACGCAGATCGCTAGGCAGACTGGTCCAATGTGCGCGGTGCGCAGGGACAATTCACAATTGCAAATTTTTCGATAGTTCGTACCTTCCCTATGACCTAGGCAGAATCTACAATTCAACCAATGTCATGGCGCGGGTGCTGGCGTCCACATACATACTGCGGAATTTGTATTAATGAAAGGCTGCGGCGTGCCTATCGAGCTTGCGCCGCTCGATGGCACCGACGTCACTGCGGGGTTTGCGGCGGTTTACCCAGGTGGTCCCGCGGCGATAAAACACCGGACCGGGTGAATCGCTGCGGATGGCGATGGCCAGCAACAGGAATAATGGCGAAAACACCAGCAAAGCGCCCACCGCCACACCCAGGTCTACGGTCCTGGTGCCACTTGCGGCGATATAACCGCCGGCGATCCCGACTACCAGCATGGTCAGGATTTGCAACAGCAATAAGTTGAGCGTCTGAGTATTCATTATGACTGCCGGTTTGAGGGCGCAGATGCGCGACTGTGCACAAGGCTGGTGGTTAAGCTCAGGCTACACAAGGTGGTGGGGGGCTCAGCTCACAGAGCAGGCCTTCAAAATTTACAAGCTTTCCAAGGTGTCTGGCTATCTGGGTCGTTAAGTCGGCCCGCGAGGCAGGTATGAGGCCAAGCGCAAAAAAACAGAATGATCCGCCACACATGCGCATTTTGGCTGCGGGCACCTGTCTGGCTGAGAATAACAAAAACAATACGGACAGCATCGCGAGTTACCCCTAGTCAGTCCCTTAATTAATTTACCCCCCTTTAGAGGGTGTTTACAAAATACCTATGTGGTCAGTCGCCGCATCAACAGACGCGCTTCGGTGAGCCACACCCAAGTCTCGGAAACGGTAGACAGACGGTC
>JAYUQF010000449.1:0-3186 GCA_043756885.1 Pseudomonadota bacterium | reverse complement strand
GAGTGCGCCGGCGAGGGTCGAACAAGCCTTGTTGGCGCGCCTGCAGCGCCAGCGGCTCGTGTCAAATGTTCAGGTGTTGCACAGACCACCGCCGCGGCGCGCGTGGCTTTCAGGCAACCGCTGGCTGACACGCGGTGCGCTGGCTGCTTCGGTACTGGCGTTATTGGGTGTGGTGCTGGCCAATGCGGTGCGCGATGGCCTGCAGTTGACGCCGGCGCCGTTGGCCGAACTGCGTCATCCCGAAATTGCCACGCCTTTTTATCCGGTCTATATGACCGCTGCGGCGGTCGCCGGCGCGCGCGGTTTGGTGCGGGTGCGCGTGCCGCGCTCAACGCTGGCGGTGTTCGGCCTGCCTTACAACCCGCGCCGCGCCACCGATCCCATCTCGGCTGATTTGATGGTCGACAACGGCGGTATGGTCACCGCGCTGCGCTTCGTACAGTGATGCGCAGCGCCCGTGCTGTGGAGCAAAAAATTATGAACCGACTGTATACCCTCGCCTGCATTGCTCTCCTGATCGCACCGCCACTCATGGCCGAGGGCGAAGTGACGTCCATGCCTGAGCGCTCTGAAACGATGTCCTTCGCGGCGGAAAAAATGGCTGAACCTTCGATGATGATGGCCGCGCCACCACCCCTGCCCTTGGTCGGCGGTGACACCATGAGCTTCATGCAATTCGAAATGACCGGGCCGGCCGAGGTCGTGGCAGGCAAACCCTATGCGGCGAAACTCAGCGTCGAAGTGCTGCAGCCGCTGATCGACGGCAACAGTATCGCGGTCGAACATCATGCGCGGGTTTACCGCGATGCGCAGGGTCGCACCCGGCGTGATGATGAGCTCGATATCGGCGGTGCCGTGCAGCACAGCATCCTGATTGCTGATCCGATTGCGGGCACCAGCTATACGCTCGATCCCGCGCGGCAGGTGGCCGAGCAAGTACCGCAGGCCGGGCAACGCGGTGCACAGCTTGCCTTTGCGCAGGCTTTAACCGGCAGTACCAACGGCTCGACCACAACCTTCGACGTGGCCTTGCCATCACCGCTGGCGACTGGCAATCGGCCGAGTTTGGAGGCGTCGCTTAATCCGCCACGTGCGCCGTTTTCGGCAGATACGCCGATCAAGTTGCCGTTTCCCGGTGATCCCCACAGCGTCAGCCTGGGTGATAAAAGCATTGAAGGTGTGCGTGTGACTGGCACCCGTACTACGGTGACTATCCCGACGGCTGCGATCGGTAATCGTGCGCCCATCGAAATTGTCACCGAGCAGTGGTACAGCGCTGATCTCAATGTCGTGATGTTGAGTGAACACCGCGACCCGCGTGTTGGCCAGACCCGTTATCGACTGCACGATATTGCACGCAGTGATCCCGACCCGCAGCTGTTTGTGGTGCCCGATGGTTATCGGGTCAGTTCGCCGAGCATTAATCTCGGGCGTTGAACCGGCGTTGACGCCGATCAGAAACTGCGATGGGCGGTCACCATGAAATGCACACCGCGATCCTGAATATCGCGGCCGGTGTTGGCAACATGACGGCGCACGCCGCCCCACATGATCTCGGCGGCGGTGTCGCTGGCGATCTCCCAACGCAGCCCAGGACCAGCCGCCAATAAGGTAGTTGATGGATCGGTCAGGCTGAAGTCATCACGATCGTGATTCCACGCGCGACCGGCATCGATGAATAACACGGCGCTCAGCTGGCCGTCGCGGGCGCGCCGGCTGAGGCCTGGCACCGCGAGGCGCAAAAGTGGCAGGCGATATTCCACACTCGCCGCCCACCCTTCGTCCCGCACAAAGCGCGAACGGCGATAACCACGTACCGAATGGCTGCCACCAAGCGAGAATTTCTCCAGCGGCAACAAGCTATCGGAAGTCAGCTGCGCTTCACCGCGCACAAAGAGCGACCCCGCGCGTGGACCCCAGCTGTGCAACCACTGTAATTGCAAATAACCGCTGTGGAAACGCGAGTCGGGCAGACCATCGTTATGGGTGGTTGCGCCGAGCGCGCCCAGCCCCACCGACCAGGCTGCCCGTGCACTGAACGAATCCCGCGCAAATTGCTGCTGCCATTGCAGCGCAAGCCGCACCAGGCGCACGGTGGCTTTGCCGTTCTCAACACCGGGGCTGAAAGAAAACAGCTGGCCGTTGAGCGAGCTTTCGCTCTGTTTGCCCACCACACTGGCACTTAATTTCAAGCGGCCCTGGGGGCGAGACCACAACGCCTGACTGATACTGAAATCGAGCGCGCTTGACGTCGTCTTGGCGCCAAACACTTCGAACTGCTCCTCGACCAGTTCCGATGTGGCACGAAAATAGCGCACCGAAAATTCCGGCCCGGCGCTCGACCACGGCACACTCACACGAACATCCAGATCCCGTAGACCACTGGCAAGGCCGAGTGTGAGATCCATTTCGTCGCCGCGGTTGAAGACGTTGCGCGCAGTGGCGTCGAGTACACCGCGAATACCGCCTACTGCCGGTGCGCGATCGTTAGCCACGCGCAGGCCAGCGGTATACCGCGCCGCTTCTTCGACGGTGACTTTGAGCAGCGCACCTCCGCGTTTGCGACCAGGTGCGAGCTCGGCATTGAGCTTGCTAAAACCAGGTTCCTGCATCAGTAACGCTAAGTTGGCGTTGAGCACGGCCACGTTTAAGGGCGCGGTGAGCCCGGTTTGCAGACGCGCGGCGATGTACGCCGGGTCGATTGTGCGGGTGCCGGAGACTGCTATCTGTTCGAGAAAACCTTCAACGATGTCGATGTGCAAAACGCCGCCGGCGGTATCTTGGTCGGGCAACATGGCACGCGAGGTGGAGAACCCCACTTGCAGATAAAGATCGGTTAAGCGTTGCAGCAGGCCTTGCAGATCGGCGTCGGTGAGGGCGCGTCCCAGAAAAGGCGCAGCGCCAGCCAACAGTTGCGGCGAAGTGATAACCGTATTGCCGCTGAACACAATCTGGCTGACAACCAGATCTGCACCCTGACGCTCAGCGGCCAATGCGCCGCTATTGGTCACGCCGCTTATCGCCACAACCGCGGACAACACCAGCACGCGCAAGCGCGCGCGCCAAATCGCGTGGGCGGGGATAGGGTCGGCGAAGGACATCAGCGCATCGGTTGCGGCGATTCAGGGCGCAAAAAACAAGAACGCCCCACCCCGAGTGGGGGTGGGGCGTTCAGTATGCCCGCTT
>JAYUQF010000448.1:0-3193 GCA_043756885.1 Pseudomonadota bacterium | reverse complement strand
TGAGCCGAAATCGGAGCGCTGCAGGCTGTAAAGAAGCTCAGAAACAATGCGCAAATGAAGTCGCCAGATTCTCATTGATTTTACACATCGTCACAATTACTCGGCGATCTCGCCTCCCTACCGGGAACACTAAGGGTTCAACCAGCGAAAACGGCGGCAGGTCTCACCCACTCACAATCAGTCGCGAAAGCAAATTTCGAACGAAAAAACCCCGGCCGAGGCCGGGGTTTGGTGTCTTGACGCTGTCGGCCAGTTCGTAACGAACCAGCCCAGGCGCTTAGGACTTGCGGCGAGCCCACGACCGTATCGAAGGTGTAGGAAATACGCGCGCCACAGCCCGCATCACCCCATCGGTAGCGTCAACCGCGTGCGATTGTTGTGTAAAATTTTTTGACAACGAAACTATGTGCCATCTGCGGGGTTGTCGCGCGGGAGAAAATAAGTCGGGTGAGGGTGTGCCGCTACTTGCAACCCAGGGAGAACAACCACGGAGGGCGGCACTGGCTAGTGGATGCGCGTTTGCGCTCCAAACGACCGCGGTCAGGTTGTATTTCGACGCTCTGCCTTTGTTTGTCCGCAATGCACGGCCACCGCCGTCGATGTTGTCTGTTCAGCACCCCTCTTCCGCCAGCATAAACGGCGTGGCGATAATGAAATCTACAGCCGCGCCAATGCGATTATTGGTCCGCACGCGGATCTGAGCGTCTGTGCTCGCAAGTGCCAAACGCGTAGCGCCTATGTTGGCCAACCAGGCCTTGCCCGCCCCTCGTTGGAGTTCCGTGAGCGTCACAGCCGTAGCGGGGAACTGCGGATGCAACACTGCACTGAGGTCGCGCCCGTAAGCGAGCAAGGCGTATAGATGCGCACGCTCTAACAGCCCGAAGTTCTTTAATCCATCGGCCACAAAACGTTGCCACAACCATTGGGCGGTCGTGCCGACAAAATATCCTTTGTCACGCGGCATGGTTAAGCGCCAATCTTTGGCAACATTTTTACCGTTCAGATTTCGCACGCTGAAACTGAAGCCTGCGTCCGTGGCGCGTTTATAGTGCTTGCGGAACAATTCAGCGCTGCCGGCGGTTTCTGGTCCGTTCTGGTGGCCAAACACATCGTGCCACGGCTCAAACGGCACAACTTCGTCTTCCCAGTACAAACGCCACATCTCGGTGACGTCGTTGTAGTGTTCAAGATTGGTGTTGGCAAATCGATTGGCCACCACCATCTCCCGCTCCAGGCTGCTCAACTGTTTAACGCGCTGACTGGAATGGAACAGGGTTGAAATTGCGTAAGCGCGCAGATAGCGCAACAGATCTTTGTGTTTCATGCTGCGCCATGCAGCGCGCAGCGCCGTCGCTTCGGCGGCCGAGATGTTGTCGTCAGCTATGCTCTGCACAATCATCAAGGGCAGATTTTCACGGCTTTCTCTGTGTTGGATATCCAACTGAGCGAGTGCCTGAATCTTTTCGCGGGCGGTCGCACCAGATATCGATTTACGCAGAATGGCCACCGCTTGCGGCACATGACCATCGGTTCCGTACACTACGTTTTCGGCTTCCCATTCGTTGGGCGCTTCGGTGCTGGCGAAACGCATAACCGTCAAGGCGGCGGCCGTATTTTTGATTGAAACACGCTCGTGATAATCATTATCGCCGTTGCCGAATACGCCAAAACCGAGTTGGTGAAATTCTCGCGCGAAGTCTTCGTTGCAATAACAGCGACCACCGTAATAACGGTTGAAGCGGTGGCCATACTGTTGCCCGATTGCGGCCGACAAGGCGGCAGTTGCGATCACTTGTTCGTAGCGCTCACCCCGTGCAAGGGCGGCCATCACATCGTCGTAGTAGCGCACCAGCTGATAGTTCGACACGCCGCGCGCATGGTTGGCGGCAAGGTGAAAGTTGGTTTCCCAATAGCCAATGCGATGACGAAACGGATTGCCTCCGCGCACTCGGGCCGCCAGGGACCAAGTCAACATTGCGCTATGCCAGCTGCTGCGAGCGTACTGTTCGCGCTCGTCGCGTAACACCAGATTGGCGGTGTTGGCCGACGACCAGAAGTCGCCAAGCGCGCGCAAGGTCTGGCGACGTTTAAACAAATCCTCCCGCGCGAGTTGCGTATCGGGTGGCGAGAGCAACAGGTTGTGCTCCTTGAAGGTCAGCATCTCGAGGATCGCTGCCTGTGGTTTCATGGCGGCCCAGGCCTCGATCTGCCGATCACTGGCATGCCCACCAAAGGCAAAAGTGCGTAGCACTTTGCGCACAGCAGTTGCTGTCCAACGTGTTTTGCTGACAACGGTCAAGCCCGACAGGGTCGGTGGCTCGCCCGCCGCCAGCGCGCCCTCCAGGGCCAGTGCCAGTACCACCGCAGCGGATATTCGAATGCACCTCAAAAGCGCGAGGCGGAAGCAGCTTGGGTTGGCAGAAATCAAATGTCGCAGGCCCCTCGATGGATCACGCGGCCACAGACTTGAGCGGCGCCGCAGGTTGAAAATTTCGCTTGGCGCGCAGCCCCTGGCGACATGGGCAGGGCGAGGCAGCCGCCACACGGTCCTGGATAGCGGCCAGCGATGAGCGCTCTGGAGTCAGGCGCGATGGCCTGTGGTCAGTGCGCAAACGGTGGAAAGTGGCAAGGAGAATGTGCCTGCCAGTCGGGCCGGCGAGCGGTTCGCGGATGCTCGATTCGCCATTTGAAATCAGCTCGCTGCCGCCCGCGTTTGACGGCGCGCGTCGAGCAGGGCGGCTGTTAGAATGGGTACTCCTGCCAAACCATTGGCCAACACCATCTACCGCCGAGGATCACCGTGAAAAATTACGAACTGCAACTCGAAAAAATGCGCAAGGCACTGGGCTTTATTGCGGCGCTCGATCAGAGCGGTGGTTCAACCCCCAAGGCGCTGCAACTGTATGGCATCGAACAAGGCGCCTGGTCTGACGAAGAAGAGATGTTCGCGCTGGTGCATGAAATGCGCGCCCGCATTGTTATGAGCACCGCCTTCAGTGGCAAACGCATCCTGGCTGCGATCCTGTTTGAAGGCACCATGGATCGTGAATTTGCCGGCCAGCCTGCTGCCGACTATTTGTGGAATGTGAAAAATGTCGTACCCATTCTCAAGGTCGACAAAGGTCTCGCCGACGAAGCCGACGGCGTGCAGTTAATGAAGCCCAATCCGAGCCTCGACGCCTTGCTCAAAAAA
>JAYUQF010000447.1:0-3195 GCA_043756885.1 Pseudomonadota bacterium | reverse complement strand
AGCTTGCCGAGAAGCGTGCCACCGAACTCCTTCGTGAGGGCAAGGATAAGGCTCAGGATTTCATCAATCAGGCGCACAAACGCGCTGATGAAATCGTCGAGGCTGCCAAGCAAACTGCGCGCGAAGAAGCCGAGCGGATCAAACAATCAGCCGGCGCCGAGATCGAGCAGAATCGCAATCGCGCACGTGATGAGCTGCGGGGCCAGGTCGCGCGCCTGGCATTGGTTGGTGCTGAGCAAATCTTGATGCGCGAAGTCGACGAAAAAGCGCATAAAGATGTGCTCGATAAACTCGCAGCCAATTTGTAACCGCGACCATGCAAGAAAAACTCACTATTGCCCGACCTTATGCCGCAGCGGCTTTTGCCTATGCGGTTGAGCATGGCGAGGTTGCGGCTTGGTCTGACACCTTGCAGGTTTTAGCCACCGCTGTAACCGACCCCAACCTGGCCGGTTTCATTGGCCACCCGAAAGTCAGCAACGTGCAGCTTTTGAATCTGGTCAGCGAGTTATACGGGGCGCGGTTGTCAGCAGCCGGACGCAATTTTGTCGCGACGCTGATTGAGGCCGAACGCCTCGAACTTGCGCCCGAGATTGCACAGCTCTTTGAACGCAGTCGTGCCAAGGCCGAGGGCCAGGTGAAAGTCGAAGTGATCTCTGCCTATGGGCTGAGTGACGCCGAAACCGGCAAGCTCAATGCCGCGATGCGCAGCCGCCTCGGCAAGGATTGCAAAATTGAAGCGACCACTGACCCCTCACTTATCGGTGGCGTGGTGGTCAGGGTGGGCGACTCGGTGATCGACCTCTCGCTGCGCGGACGCTTGACGGCGCTCGTCCAGCAGGCGGGCTGAAGATCAGCTCCACACGAAATTATTTAGTCTTTGCCGCAGAGGATTGCCATGAGCATCAGCGCAACTGAAATCAGCGAACTGATCAAAAAGAAGATCGAAGGCCTGAATTTGAAGGCCGAAGCACGGACCGAAGGTACCGTGGTCAGCCTGTCCGACGGTATCGCACGCATTCACGGTCTATCGGACGTCATGCAAGGCGAAATGATTGAGTTCCCTGGCGGTGTGTTCGGCCTCGCGCTGAACCTCGAACAGGATTCGGTCGGCTCGGTTATTCTGGGTCAGTACGAACACATCTCCGAAGGCGACACTTGTCGCTGCACCGGACGCATTCTCGAGGTGCCGGTGGGTGAGGCCTTGTTGGGTCGCGTGGTCGACTCGCTGGGCAAGCCCATCGACGGCAAAGGCGAGATCAACACCGGCATGACCCAACCGATCGAAAAGATCGCACCCGGTGTCATTCAGCGCCAATCGGTCAGCCAGCCGGTGCAAACCGGTCTGAAATCCATCGACGCCATGGTGCCGGTCGGGCGCGGCCAACGTGAATTGATCATCGGCGACCGTCAAACCGGCAAGACTGCGGTTGCGATCGACGCGATCATCAATCAGAAGGGCACCGGCATTAAGTGCATCTACGTTGCTATCGGTCAAAAGGCATCGTCGATTAATACTGTCATCCGCAAGCTTGAAGAGCATGGCGCGATGGAGCACACCATCATTGTTGCCGCGACCGCATCTGATTCTGCGGCCATGCAGTACATCGCGCCCTATGCCGGCTGCGCCATGGGCGAATACTTCCGCGACCGCGGCGAAGACGCCCTGATCATCTATGACGATTTGACCAAACAGGCTTGGGCCTACCGTCAGGTCTCCCTGTTGTTACGCCGTCCGCCGGGTCGCGAAGCTTATCCGGGTGACGTGTTCTATCTCCATTCGCGTTTACTGGAGCGCGCATCGCGCATCAACGCTGCAGAGGTCGAGCGCCTGACCAATGGCGCGGTCAAAGGTAAAACCGGCTCCCTGACCGCGTTGCCTATTATTGAAACCCAGGCCGGTGACGTGTCGGCCTTCGTGCCAACCAACGTGATCTCCATCACGGACGGTCAAATCTACCTTGAGACCAACTTGTTCAATTCGGGTTTCCGCCCGGCCATCAACGCGGGCCTGTCGGTTTCTCGTGTGGGTGGTGCGGCGCAGACCAAGATCATCAAGAAGCTCGGCGGCGGTGTGCGTTTGGCGCTGGCTCAGTACCGCGAATTAGCCGCCTTCTCGCAGTTTGCCTCTGACCTCGACGAGGCGACACGCAAGCAGCTCGAGCGTGGTCAGCGCGTGATGGAGCTGATGAAGCAGAAACAGTACTCGCCGCTTTCGGTGGCGCAAATGGCCATTAGTCTGTTTGCCGTCGATCGGGGTTATATCGACGACGTTGAATTGGCCAAAGTTGGCGATTTCGAGGCCGCGTTACACAGTTACATGGCGTCCTCGCAAAAAGCGCTGGTCGACAAGATTAACGAGGCCGGTGACCTTGACGACGCGATTGAGGCGGCACTGAAGTCGGCACTCGAAAGCTTCAAGACCACGCAGAGCTGGTAAGCGGTACACCCGGGGTAAGCGAGCATGGCCGCAGGCAAAGAGATTCGCACTAAGATTGCGAGCGTAAAAAATACGCAGAAGATCACCAAGGCTATGGAAATGGTCGCGGCGAGCAAAATGCGTAAAGCCCAGGAGCGTATGGCTTCGGCGCGACCCTATGCTGACAAAATGCGTAACGTGGTGGCGCACATGGCCCACGCCAATAGCGAGTACAAACACCCCTATCTGCTCCAGCGTGACGTCAAGCGGATTGGCGCGATTGTGGTCACTACCGACCGTGGTTTATGCGGCGGTCTGAATGGCAACCTGTTCCGCCAAGCGCTGCGTCAATTCCAGAAGTGGGAAGGTGAAGGCAAGGAACTTGACCTGGCTGTGATTGGCACCAAGGGTGTGGGCTTCTTTTCGCGTATCGGTGGTCGTGTGGTTGGCCAAGTGAGCGCGCTGGGGGATTCGCCGCAGCTTGAGCAGTTGATCGGGACCATCAAGATCATGCTTGATGCCTATGATGAAGGCCGCGTAGATCAGGTTTTTCTGATCTATAACCAATTTGTCAACCGCATGACGCAGAAGCCGAGCTTCGAGCAGTTGCTGCCCCTGCCACCTAGCGAATCAGATGATCTCAAACACCATTGGGACTACATCTACGAACCTGAAGCGCGCGAAGTGATGGACCACCTGCTGTCGCGTTATATCGAGTCACTGGTCTACCAGGGCGTGGTGGAAAACATCGCCTGCGAACAAGCTGCGCGCATGGT
>JAYUQF010000446.1:0-8808 GCA_043756885.1 Pseudomonadota bacterium | reverse complement strand
GTCTTGGCCAGGACTGTCCACGTTTCGACGATTGTTTTGTGGTGCGTGCCAGACGCGCGGCAGCGGCGGCCGATGTGGTGGTGGTCAACCATCATTTGTTGTTCGCCGACTTAATGCTGCGCGAAACCGGCTTTGCCGAGTTGTTGCCTAACGCCGATGCCATCATTCTCGACGAAGCGCACAAAGTGCCGGAGATCGCGTCAACGTTTTTCAGCCACAGTCTGTCGGCGCAGCAGGTCACCAGTTTGTGTCGTGATGTGCGCATAGGTGCCGATGACGAAGCGCCTGATATGCCGGCGCTGAAAGTCGCCTTAGCAGATCTGGATGGCGCACTCGCCACCATGCGCAACGCCCTGGGCAGCACGGCGCGGCGCACAGACTGGGCCCAGTTACGTGAGCAACAAGGCATGAATACGGCGACGATTGCCTTTGACGAAGCACTCGCAACCCTTGCTGAGTATCTCGAACTTGCTGCCGGGCGCGGCACCTTGCTCGCCAATTGCAGCGAGCGTATGGGGCAGTTGTACGCGCGCTGGACGGGCTTTAGCGCGGCGGCCGACGAAGAACGCGTGCGCTGGGTTGATGTCAGCCTGCGCAATTTTACTTTTTACGACACGCCGGTATCAGTCGCGTCGGAATTTGCCGGCTATCTTGCCAGTTCGCAGGCCGCGTGGATCATGACCTCGGCCACACTTGCGGTCGAAGGTCGCTTCGATCATTTTTTAAATGCACTGGGTATCACCCACGCTCGCCAGCAACTGTGGGCAAGTCCCTTTGACTACGCTAACCAGTCATTGCTCTACATCCCGCCACTCGCACGTGAGCCGCGCATGAACGACTTCGAACGCGAACTGGTTGACGCCGCCTTGCCGGTTCTGACGGCGAGCCGTGGTCGCGCGTTTTTTCTGTTTACCAGCTACCGCTCGTTGGACCTGTGTGCAGCGATGTTACGCGTTGAGTTGGACTATCCGCTGCTAGTCCAGGGTGAAGCGCCGCGCAGTGAACTGTTGCGGCGATTTCAGACCACGGACAATGCCGTACTGCTGGGTACCGCAACCTTCTGGGAGGGCGTGGACGTGCGCGGTGAGCGCTTGTCACTGGTGATCATCGATAAGCTGCCGTTTGGTGTGCCGGACGATCCGGTCACACGGGCGCGCAGCGCGTCAATAGCCGCGGCGGGGGATAATCCTTTCACCAGTTTGACCCTGCCGGATGCGATTACCACGCTTAAACAAGGTGCGGGGCGGCTGATCCGTGATGTCGCCGATCACGGCGTGTTGATGATCGGTGACATCCGCCTGCGGCGAAAATCTTACGGTCGTGCGTTTCTCAATTCCTTGCCGCCTATGCCCGTCACCGATCGTTTGGCCGACGTTCAGGCTTTTTTTGCGACACGCTGAAGACATCGGCTGTTGCGGTCGCGGGCTATACTCCACACCTGCTCCAGAGCGGCGGAACGCCATATGAACGAACGCGAGACGATGGTCGAAAAGACCCGCGTGATGCTGGCCATGCAGAACGAAATGAACGCGCATGTTGATGCTGACTGGCGTCAGCGGGATCGGGAGTGGTACCGCGCGATCTGGATTGAATGCGCCGAACTTATGGACCACTACGGCGGTTGGAAGTGGTGGAAACACTCAACGCCGGACTTTCCCCAGGTGGTATTGGAGATTGTCGATATCTGGCATTTTGGTCTGAGTATGTATATCGACGACAGCGGTGATTACCGCCGCATTGCAACGACCATCATCGACGCTTGGCACACTACGCCGGCGCCCTTGCCGTTTCTGGAAGAGGTTGAGCGGCTGGCCTTTGCCGCTGTCGGCGAACGGCGTTTTGCGGTGGGCTCGGTACGTCACCTGCTGGCTGCTTGCGATCGCGACTTTGACGATCTTTACCGCAGTTATGTGGCCAAGAATGTACTCAACATGTTCCGCCAGGATCACGGTTACAAACGGGGTGACTACATCAAGATCTGGCACGGACGCGAAGACAACGAAGTACTAAGCGAGTTGATCAACGAACTCGATAGCAGCAAAGCTGGCTTTCGCGAGGCGATTTATCAGGCCTTAAGCGCGCGTTATGCGCAGCTCAAAGGACCGGCCGCGCGCTGACGCCACGCATGTCCGAATGGATTCGGGCAAACCTATTGCGCTTCTAACCAGCGTTCTGCGTCGAGTGCCGCCTGACATCCCGCCCCTGCGGAAGTGATCGCCTGGCGATAAACCGGGTCAGCGACGTCCCCTGCAGCGAACACGCCGGGCACGCTGGTCTGGGTGGCAAAGCCGTGGCCACCGCTGCCGCCGACCTGGATATAACCACCTTCCATCTTCAGCTGACCGTTGAAGATGCCCGTATTGGGCTGATGGCCGATCGCGATAAAAGTGCCATGCACCGCAATGTCTTGGGTTGAGTTGTTGCGCACATCGCGCACGCGTACACCCGTGACACCGGCGGCATCACCCAGTACTTCGTCCAGCACACTATTCCACAGGATTGACACATTGCCGCCCTGGGTTTTGGCTTCGAGGCGATTGCTCATGATCTTTTCAGCGCGGAAACGCTCACGACGATGCACCACCGTCACATGGGATGCGATGTTGGACAGATACAGCGCTTCTTCAACTGCGGTATTGCCACCGCCGATCACCGCCACCGGTTTATTGCGATAAAAAAATCCGTCGCAGGTAGCGCAGGCCGATACCCCTTTACCTTTGAACGCCTCTTCGGTTGGCAGGCCAAGATATTTGGCCGAGGCGCCGGTCGCGATGATCAAGGCGTCGCAGGTGTAGGTGCCGTTGTCGCCGATCAGGCTGAAAGGGCGGGTGTCTAACTGGGCAGTATGGATGTGGTCGTGCACCAGCCGAGTGCCGAAGCGTTCCGCATGTTTTTTCATGCGCTCCATCAACTCGGGCCCGAGCACACCTTGATCGTCGCCTGGCCAGTTATCAACGTCGGTGGTGGTCATCATCTGGCCGCCAACTTCAACGCCGGTGATAAGAACCGGTTCGAGCGCGGCGCGCGCAGCGTAAACCGCAGCTGTGTACCCGGCGGGGCCCGAACCCACGATAAGTAGGCGATGATGTGTAGTTGTCATGACGAGAATCCTAGCATGAGGTGGAGCCTGTGCCGCAGGCCCACGGCACGGCGCATGTCGAGCCGCTGGCGCCGGCCTTATACTCGCTGCACTTCAACTTTATCGACACGAGAACGTTATGAGTGCAAGCCCGGTCCTTCCCCGCGACATGCAGGCCGTGAGTGTCGCCGAGCCCGGTGGTCCCGAAGTGCTGACGCCAGTGCGCACGGCGCTGCCGGTAATACGCGACCATGAAATTCTGATCGAAGTGCATGCCGCCGGTGTTAATCGGCCCGACTGCCTGCAGCGGGCCGGACACTATCCGGTGCCACCCGATGCCAGTCCGCTGCCAGGTCTCGAAGTGGCCGGGGTGGTCGTGCAGTGCGGCGCCGATGTTACGCGCTACAAGCCCGGCGACCGGGTTGTGGCTCTCACCCACGGTGGTGGTTATGCCGAATATTGCGCGGCCCACGCCGAGCACTGCCTGCCCTGGCCGGCCGCGCTGGACGCCGCCCATGCAGCGACCTTGCCCGAGACGCTTTTTACGGTGCATCACAATCTTATTGAACGTGCAGGTCTTCGCCATGGCGAAACGGTACTTATCCATGGTGGCAGCAGTGGCATCGGTAGCACCGCTATCCAGGTTGCCAAGGCCTGGGGCGCGATCGTCATTACCACTGCCGGCAGCGACGCTAAAGTCGACTACTGCCGGCGCATGGGCGCCGATCATGCGATCAATTATCGTGATGGCGACTGGGAGGCGCAGGTCAAGGATCTGAGCAAACCGCGCGGGGTCGATGTGGTTCTGGACATGGTCGCCGGTCCCTATGTCATGAAGAACCTGCGGGTGCTGGGCAATGATGGCCGCTACGCGATGATCGCGTTTCTGCTGGGTTCAACCACCGAAGTCAACTTCGCTTATTTGCTGCCCAAACGTTTGACTATCACCGGTTCTACCTTGCGGCCCCAGCCGAATGAGCGTAAGGCCGCTATAACGCGCGCGGTAGAAGCGGATTTCTGGCCGCTGGTGGCGAGCGGTAAGCTGAGCAGTCATATCCATGCACGTTTTCCGCTGAACGCAGCTGTTGACGCGCATCGCCTGATGGAAAGCAGTGAGCACATGGGCAAGCTGGTATTGGAGGTGAAGCACTGAACCCGTAACTTTCGGCCCCTCTTGCCCACACGCGTAGGTCCGAATTCGTTCGGACAGCGTTGTGTAATCCTTCGTCATCTGCTCGGAAAAAAATGTCCGACTGAAGTCAGCCCTACAGGGGCCGAGTGCAACAGATTTCGCCCGATTGTCCGAAGTCCACGCGATAGCAACTATCGCGGGTATGTTTAAGTGCCGTGGGCCAATATCATAGGCGCACTTTCAGCCATGCCCGGATTGCCCTGATGTCCTTATCTCTGCGCCGCGCGACCGTCGCGGCCGCGCTGGTCGCTGCACTTGTCGCCTGTCAACCTCCCGCCCCACCGGCTGCCGCTGGCCCCGCTGCAGCGCCCCCGCCCGTGAGCGTGGCGGCGGCCCTGACCCAGGAGGTGCTCGATAGCGACGAGTTCCCGGCACGTATCGAGCCAGTCGAGGCCGTCAAGGTGCGCGCGCGGGTAAATGGATATCTGCAGCGGGTATTGTTTCGGCCGGGCACCGAGGTCAAGCAGGGCGATGTTTTGTTTGAGATCGACCGCCGGCCGTTTGCCGCAAACTTGGCGCAGGCGCAGGCCGCGATGGCCGCCACGGTGGCGCAACTCGATCTGGCCAAGCTGGAAGCCACGCGTCAGAACCAGATGCTCGTCACCCATGCCACCAGCCGACGGGAGTCCGACGCGGCGGCGGCGCTGGTCAAGAGTCTCGAAGCAAGCAAGGCGGCCAACGCCGCAACCCTCGCCAATGTGCGCTTGAACCTGGAATTTACCCGCGTCACGGCGCCCATCAGTGGCCGTGTCGGCAAAGACGAAGTCACCGTCGGTAACCTGGTGCAGGGCGAAAACCCCGATTCGCCGGTGCTGACTACCCTGGTCTCGGTCGATCCCGTTTATGTGGCCTTCGAAGCACACGAGCGGGCCTTCCTCAAATACATCACCGCGAGCCGTGGTGATGCACTCACGGTGGCTGTTGGCCTGTCCGATGAAAGCGGCTTCCCACACCGGGCCAAACTCGAATTTGTTGATAACAATGTCGACACAAGCAGCGGCACGGTGCGCATGCGCGCACTACTGGATAACCATGATCGGCGCTTCACGCCGGGATTGTTTGCCCGGGTACGTCTAGAGGCAGCCGGCGCGGCGCGGCGGGTGGTATTGGTGGCCGATCGTGCCATCGGCACGGACCAGAGCAAACGTTATGTCTTGGTGGTCGGGGCGGACAAGCTGGCCGCCTATCGCGAGGTTCACCTTGGTCGCAAGGCCGGCGATCTACGCATTGTGGAAAGTGGCTTGCAGGCTGGTGAACTGGTGGTGGTCAACGGTTTGCAGCGGGTGCGACCTGGCTCGCCGGTGACACCGACTACGGTTCCCATGGTAGAAACATCGGCAGCATCAAGCGCAGCACCGGCGGCCCACTGACCCATGAATGTTTCCCGTGCGTTTATTGATCGCCCGATCCTGGCGGGCGTATTGTCGGCAGTGGTGTTCCTGGCGGGCCTCATTGCCATCCCCTTTCTGCCGGTTTCGGAATATCCAAACGTCGTGCCGCCCTCGGTGGTGGTCATCGCAACTTATCCGGGCGCCAATCCTAAAGTTATCGCCGAGACTGTCGCTGCGCCCCTGGAAGAACAGATCAACGGCATCGAGAACATGCTCTATATGTCGTCGATGGCGACCACCGACGGCAATCTGCAGCTGACGGTAACCTTCAAGATCGGCACTGATCCGGATCTCGCCGAGAGTCAGGTGCAAAACCGCGTGCAACGAGCCTTGCCGCGCTTGCCCAATGAAGTACGCCAAATCGGCGTGACGACCCAAAAGCAGTCGCCCAATCTGACCCTGGTGGTCAACCTGGTGTCCAAGGACGGCCGCTATGACGAGCTTTATCTGCGCAACTACATCGTCCTCAATATCAAAGACAATCTGCGCCGCCTGCCGGGCATGGGTGAAGTCATCGTGTTTGGCGGTGGTGATTATGCAATGCGGGTATGGCTGGACCCGCACAAGCTCGCGACCCGCAATCTGACGGCGTCCGATGTTGTCACCGCCATCCGCGAACAGAATCAGCAAGTCGCCGCCGGTGTGGTCGGCGCACAGCCTGTCACCGAGAACTCGGAATTCCAGCTTTCGATCAATACCCAGGGGCGCCTGAAAACCATCGAAGAATTTGGCGACATCATCGTCGCCACTGCGCCCGATGGCGGTATCTTGCGCTTACGCGAAGTGGCGCGCATCGAACTGGGTGCCGGCGACTACAACCTGCGCAGCCGTTACGACAACCAGCCGTCGGTCGCCGTCGGTGTGTTCCAGGCGCCGGCCTCAAACGCCATCGCGCTGTCGGACAGCGTGCGCGCGTTTATGGAACAGGCTAAGGCCGATTTCCCCGAAGGGGTTGAATACGGCATCGTTTACGACCCGACCCGCTTTGTGCAGCAGTCGATCAAAGCGGTTATCACCACCTTGCTCGAAGCGGTCTTGATGGTATTGCTGGTGGTGGTGCTGTTCCTCAAGACCTGGCGGGCGACGGTCATACCCTTGCTGTCGGTGCCGGTTTCGATCATCGGCACCTTTGCCGTGATGATGCTGGCCGGCTTTTCGATCAATACCCTGACCTTGTTCGGTCTGGTGCTGGCCATCGGTATCGTGGTTGACGACACCATCGTGGTGGTGGAAAACGTCGAGCGCAATATCGAGCTCGGTCTCGATGCCAAGGCTGCCACCCATCGTGCCATGGACGAAGTGAGTGGGCCCATCATCACGATTGCGCTGACACTGTGTGCGGTGTTCGTGCCGATCGCGTTTATCAGCGGTTTGTCCGGGCAATTTTACCGGCAGTTCGCGTTGACCATCGCCATCTCGACGGTAATTTCGGCGTTCTGCTCCTTGACACTGTCGCCGGCGCTGGCGGCGGTGTTGTTGCGTAGTCACGACGCGCCCAAGGATGCATTCACGCGGGTGATCGATGCATTGTTTGGCTGGTTGTTCCGTGGCTTCGATGCGGTGTTTCGCAGCGCCGCACGCGGTTATGTACGGACCGTGCGCAGGCTGCTGGGCTTAAAGGCCTTGGTGTTGTTGGTCTACGTGGGCCTGTTGGTGCTGACCTATTTCGGTTTCCAGAGTATCCCCAACGGCTTCATTCCGACCCAGGACAAACAATACCTGATTGCCTTTGCACAACTGCCCGACGGCGCGTCCCTTGACCGTACCGACGCGGTGCTGCATCGCATGACAGAGATTGGGCTCAAAACGCCCGGTGTTGATCACATCGATTCATTTCCAGGTTTATCGATTAACGGCTTCACCAATTCGCCCAACTCCGGCGTATTGTTTTTTAACCTGACGTCCTTTGATGACCGCCGCTCCCCTGAGCTCTCGGCGCCGGCGCTCATACAAACACTCAACATGCAGATGAGTCAGATTCAGGACGCCTATATCGGGGTTTTCCCGGCACCGGTGGTGGACGGACTCGGCGCCATCGGCGGTTTTAAGCTGCAATTGGAAGACCGCGCAGGCCTGGGTGACGAACAGCTTTACCAGGCCCTGCAAGCAGTAATGGCAAAAGCCTGGCAGGCACCAGAACTGGCGGGCGTATTTTCCAGTTATCAGATTAACGTGCCGCAATTGTTTGCCAATGTCGATCGGGCCAAAACCAAGCGTCTGGGGGTCGACTTGAACGATGTGTTCTCGACCCTGCAGATTTATCTTGGCTCTTTCTACGTCAACGACTTCAACCAGTTTGGCAAGACCTATCGTGTGGTGGTGCAGGCTGACGCACCCTTCAGGACCAATGCCGAAGACATCGCGGCCTTAAAAACCCGCAATAAGGCCGGCGAGATGGTGCCGCTGGGTACGCTTATGCAGGTGACCAACAGCTACGGCCCCGATCGTGCCATGCGCTACAACGCTTTTCCGGCCGCCGACATCAACGGTGCGGCCGCGCCGGGTTACAGCTCGGGCCAGGCCCAGGCTGCTATCGAACGCATCATCAACGAAACCGTGCCGCGTGGCATTAGTTTCGAGTGGACGGATTTGACCTATCAGGAAATTCTGGCCGGCAATACCGCGGCCTTTGTATTTCCCTTATGCGCGATGCTGGTATTTCTGGTGCTGGCGGCGCAGTACGAGAGCTTCAAACTGCCACTGGCCATCATTCTGATTGTGCCCATGTGCCTGTTGTTTGCCATTGGTGGCGTGTGGCTGGCCCATGGCGATAAAAATATCTTCACCCAGATTGCACTGTTCGTATTGATGGGGCTGGCGTGTAAAAACGCCATTCTGCTGGTTGAGTTTGCGCGCGAGCACGAGCTCCGGCGGCCGACCGATGGCCCGGTCAAGGCCGCGCTCGAAGCCTGTCGCATGCGTCTGCGCCCGATCCTTATGACTTCGATTGCTTTTGTGGCAGGTGTTACGCCGCTGGTATTGTCGAGTGGCGCGGGTGCTGAAATGCGCCAAGCTATGGGCTCGGCCGTATTGTCGGGCATGCTGGGGGTGAGCTTTTTTGGCTTATTCCTGACGCCGGTTTTTTATGTGTTACTGCATCGTCAGCCGCCTGGCAAACCCGATGCGGTGACCGCCGCCTCGGAGAG
>JAYUQF010000445.1:0-8809 GCA_043756885.1 Pseudomonadota bacterium | reverse complement strand
ACGATGTGCCGTGTGCGCCGGTGTTGACCGTTGAACAAACGGTCAGTCATCCGCATTTCATCGCACGCGGTACCATACGCACGATCGTCGATCCGGTCGCAGGTGAATTCCAGATCCCTGGCATGCCGATCAAGACCTCGGACTTCCCCGCCAACAATAACTATGTCGCACCGCTGCTGGGCGAGCACAACAGCGAGATCCTGCGCGAAGTGCTGGGTAAGAGTAGCGCCGAGGTCGAAACCTTACGCAGCGCTGGCGTAGTTTTTTCCAAACCGTACTGAACGCGCCACTGCGCGCCAGCATGCAGATATAGCGAGGAGCGTATTCATGGATCAAGCCGCCAGTCCCCACCGCTATCTGACACCCGAGCGCACCATGATCCGCGACACGGCGCGCGAATTCACCATCAACGAAGTATTGCCCGTGGCTAACGCGCTTGACCCTGTGCAGGGCGAGATCCCCATGGCCTTACGTCAGAAGTTGGCGGATATGGGTTATTTCGGTATTCGCATCCCTGAGCAGTATGGTGGCAGCGGACTGGGGGTGTTTGAGTACTGCCTGATTTCAGAACAATTAGCGCGTGGCTGGATGAGTGTGGCGAGTATCGTCGCACGCGGCAACGGCACCATGACCATGAGCCTGCTCGACGACGCACAACGTGCGCAGATGATGCCGCGGGTGGTGCGCGGCGAATATCTCGGCGCGATGTCATTGTCGGAGCCCGATACCGGCTCCGATCTTGCGTCTATTTCCTGCCGGGCCGAGCGCGATGGCAACGAGTGGGTGATCACCGGCAATAAATACTGGTGCACGTTTGCCGATGGTGCCGACTATATCCTCTTGTTTGCACGGACCTCGCCGCCACCCGATGCGCAGCGGCGGCATCTTGGTATCAGCGCCTTTTTGTTGGACAAACCGCGTGGTCTTTTCCCCGTCGGCGTGCAAGGTGCGGAGATCCCTAAAATCGGCTATTTCGGCTGGAAAACTTTCGAGCTTGCTTTTGATCATTTTCGGGCGCCAGCGAGTGCGCTGATCGGTGCGCAGGACAAAGCGTTTTACGCCTTGGCTCAAGGTCTGGATGAAGCGCGGGCCCACACCGCCGCGCGCTCTATCGGGCTCGCCCAGGGCGCATTGGAAGACGCCATGGCCTACGCCCAAGAGCGCCAGCAATTTGCTCGGCCCATCGCGCAGTTCCAGGATCTGCGCTTCAAACTTGCGCGTATGGCGACCGACATCGAGGCGGCACGTCAACTGCTGTACTACGTGTGTGACCGCATCGATTGTGGCGAACGCTGCGACAAAGAAGCCTCCATGGTCAAATATTTTGCCAGTGAAATGGCTGAACGCGTGACCAGCGATGCGCTGCAGATCTTCGGTGGCGCGGGGTATACCAAGCTTTATGCTGTCGAGCGTTACTGGCGCGACGCGCGCCTGACCAAGATCTTTGAAGGCACCTCGGAAATTCAATTGCGCATTATTTCCGACAACCTGCTCGGCAAAGCACAGAACTGAGGCCGCCATGAGTGATCCCTATCCATTGCGGGGCGTGTTGGATGGCATGTTGGTGCTCGATCTGACCCAAGTTCTGGCCGGGCCCTATTGCACCATGCTGCTGGCTGATCACGGCGCGGACGTGATCAAAATTGAGCCACCCGGTGGTGATGTCTCACGTGGCCTGGGCATGTACCACGTGAACGATACTGCCAAACGTCATGGCGGCTACTTCCACAGTATTAATCGCAATAAGCGCAGCATCGTGCTCGATCTCAAAGCGGCGCGTGATGTCGAAACTTTTCGTGCCATGGCACGCAAAGCTGATGTTGTCGTTGAAAATTATCGTGTGGGCGTGATGGAGCGACTGGGTTTGTCTTATGAATCCTTGCGGGCTGAGAATCCGCGCCTGGTCTACGCGGCGGTGCGTGGCTTCGGCGATCCGCGCACGGGGCGCAGTCCGTATGCCGAGTGGCCTGCTTTCGACATCATTGCCCAGGCCATGGGCGGTTTTATGAGCATCACCGGTCCCGCGCCGGGTATGCATCTGAAATCGGGGCCCGGCATCGGCGACATCGTGCCCGGCATCATGTGTGCTTTTGGTGTTGTCGCCGCGGTGCGGCTGGCTGAGCGCCGCGGGCAAGGGCAATTCCTGGATGTAGCGATGTACGATGCGATCCTCGCGATCTGCGAACGCATAGTGCATCAACATTCCATCAGCGGCATGGTGCCCCAAGCCGAGGGCAACGAGCATCCATTGGTCAATCCGTTTTCGATTTATCCGGTCACCGATGGCTGGATTGCGATCGGTTGTCCGATCGAGGCCCAGTGGCGCTCGCTGGTTAAACTGATTGGCCGTGAAGATTTACTCGCCGATCACACACTGCAGAGCAATGCTGCCCGCGTACAGCAGCGTGAACGGGTGCGCATCGCTATCGAAGCCTGGACCTGCACACGCAGCAAGCTTGAGGTAAGCGCGGTACTGGGTGGTCATGTGCCGTGCGGCCCGGTAAACGATGTCACAGATATATTCTCCGACCCCCATATCGCCGCGCGCGAGATGATTGCGGAGGTCGAAATCGCGGAAATCGGTCAACGCCTGCAGGTCGCCGGTGTGCCGGTGCATTTTGCCGCCACGCCGGGTGGTGTGCACACTGCCGGGCCGGATCTGGATGGCCATCGCGCTGAGATCCTGCGTCAGTTCGGCTTATAAGACTGCGTCAGCACCTTGGATATTTGGCCGGCAAAGCGTCCATGTCCAGCACTTGGGATACCAAAATTCACCACCGCGGCTGACGGCCGCAGACAACCTGGGGAGCGAGTTATGAAACTCGGCGTTTTTAGTTTTAATACCGAATATTCCATACGCGCCGACGATTTAGCGATCGCCGCAGAAGAACGGGGTTTTGAGTCGGTGTGGTTCCCCGAACATACCCATATTCCCGCCAGTCGGCTGACCAGGTGGCCGGGCAAAGGGCCCTTGCCGCGGGAATACGTCCATATGTCGGATCCGTTTGTCAGCGCGGCGGCTGCGGCGGTTGTGACCAAGACCATCAAAATCGGCACCGGTATTTGCCTCGTTATTGAACACGACCCGCTGGCGCTCGCCAAAACGGTTGCAACGGTTGATCAGCTTTCCAATGGCCGTTTTCTGTTTGGTGTGGGCGCCGGCTGGAATCGGGAAGAAATGGAAAACCACGGCACAGCCTACGACCAACGCTGGAAAGTGCTGGAGGAGCGCGTGCATGCCATGAAGGCTCTATGGACCCAGGAGGAGGCCAGTTACCACGGTGCTTACGTCAATTTCGACAGAGTCTGGTCCTATCCCAAGCCGGTGCAGCGCCCCCATCCGCCGGTCATTCTCGGCACCTTCGGCTCAGCCTGGGGACGCAAGCGTGTGGCGGAATATGGCGACGGCTGGATACCCATCGACGTATTCCACGGCAATCTGAAAAACGACATCGACGATCTGCACAAGCGTCTGCGCGATAACGGGCGCGACCCCTCGGCAGTGCCAATCTCGATGTTCGACATCTTCGAAACTAAAGAAGACGATCTGAAACGTTTTGCCGACCTCGGTTGTATCGAACGCGCCATCCCGCGCTGCCCGACTGAGGACAAAGAGACTGTGTTACGCTGGCTCGACCGCTACGCTGAGATTGGACGCCGCATTGGCGCTGTTTAGTGCGGGCGGTTCACACCCACAAAAATATTATCGTTCGTTTCGCCCATCGCGAGCAGCGACGGCCTACGCCGGTGCGCTCGTGACAGGATCAACAAGCAGAGGAAAAAGAACATGCTCAAATTATACGGTTTCGAAGTCAGCAACTATTACAACATGGTGAAGTTCGCGCTATTGGAGAAGGGGCTCAAGTTCGAAGCGGTGGCTGCCATGCCCAGCCAGGAAAGTGACTACAAAGCCAAGAGCCCGATGGGTAAGGTGCCCTGCCTGGAAACCGACAAGGGTTTTCTTTCGGAAACCAATGTCATGCTCGAATACATAGAAAAAACGACGCCCAGCCCCGCCTTGATGCCGGCCGATGCGTTTGCGGCCGCCAAGGTGCGTGAAGTACTGAAGGTGCTGGAGCTTTATATTGAGCTGCCTGCGCGCCGGCATTACGGTGAATTGTTTTTTGCCGGTCCACGCAGCCAGGCGGCATTTGACGAGGTCAAGCCGGTGCTCGAAAACGGTGTCAGCGCGTTGAAGGCATTGTGTTCGTTTAAACCCTTCCTGTGTGGCAACTTCAGTTTGGCGGACATCATGGCCGCGCATACCTTCATTTACGCAGCACCGGTGGCGCAGGCGATCTACGGTTGGGATATCGTTGCGGCGGTTCCCGGTCTGCAGGCAGCCTTGGATGCAAGCAATGCGCGCGCTGCCGGCGCGACGGTTCTAACCGACCAGCAGGCTGCGTTGAAAGCCTTCCAGGAGCAGGCCAAGGGTTGACGTTTCTGGCGTGCGTTGTTTACGACGCACGCCGCGTTTCCTCCCTAGGTGCCAATTCATTCGCACGTTGCCTTGCCGAACTGTTAACAGGTTCGAAAGTCCGGTGTGCGAGTTCATTCGCACCTACGGGGGGTCCGATAGTGAGAGGAGGTAACTATGACATCTTCATTGGTACTGCCGGTCGCGCAGATCCGCGAACGGCTGAATGCAGATCCGGAATTTAAACTCACCGCACGTTTCTGGTATTGCGATCTGCGCTTCAAGATCGGCGAAGAGATGTACTTCATGCGCGTCGAAAACGGTCGTGTTGATAGTTTTAATCAAGGCACCCACGGGTTTGATCCCTACACCATCAATATCGGTGGGCCGGTGGCGGTGTGGGAGCAGATGTTGATGGCCAAACCCAAGCCGTTTTTTCACGATTGGTTTGCCGCTTCATTTCACCATCCCTTCGAGTTTGGCGGCGATCTCGAATCGGCCTACGCCTATTATTACGCGCTGCGCCGCATCCACGCCCTCATGGGTGAGTGCGTGCGTGAGCAGCGTATGGCGGTTTAAGAGGGTTCACCCATGGCACGTTATTCACAAATTACCGGGCGATATCTTTATCTTGATCTTGATGGGGTTGAGTATCGCGTTTATCTCGAAGAAGCGGGGCAGGGCATTCCGCTGGTGTGCCAACACACTGCCGGCGCCGACGGACGTCAGTTCCGCCATCTGCTCGAAGATCCGCAAATCACTGCGCGCTTTCGTGTGATTGCCGCCGACCTGCCCTATCACGGCAAGTCGCTGCCGCCTGCCAGTGTGCGTTATTGGGAGCAGGAATATCGGCTGACCCAGAAATTTTTCATGAACTACTGGGTACAACTCATTTCTGAATTGGAATTACAGCGGCCGGTGTATATGGGCTGTTCCATGGGTGGTCATCTGGCTGCTGATCTGGCGCTCCATCACGCCGATAGGTTTCGTGCCTGCATCGGCCTTGAGGCTTCAATGTGGAGCGGCAACATGGATCGATTGATCAATCAATGGTGGCATCATCCGCGTCTATCGAACGAATCGAAACCAGCAGCGATGATGAGTCTGTGCTCGCCCCACGCACCCGAAGCCAATGTGCGCGAAACCATCTGGATGTACAGCCAAGGTGCGCCGGCAGTGTTTGCCGGTGACTTGAACTACTACGGCGTAGAACACGACCTGCGCGAGACGGCCGGCAACATCGACACGAAGAAGTGCATGCTGTACGTCTTGAGTGGTGACTATGACTGGTCGGCTTATCCAGCGGCCGCCAAGGCGCTGGCCGATGCGGTGCCCGGCGCAACCTATACCTTGATGGAAGGGATGGGCCATTTCCCGATGGCCGAAGATCCGGCGCAGTTTAAAAAATACTTGTTGCCAGTGTTGGCCGACATAGAAAAGCGCAGCGCCTGAGTGCTGCCGTGCCGGGCGGGTAGGCGTGACGCACCACTCGCTTGGGCGTTGTCAGCTTGTGTCTGCTTAACATTGACCTGCAGCACCTGCGCGGCCAGCACGCCGGCGATCTGTGCGGCTTAAGCGTCTGGCCCAAAAAAAAGAATAATCGTTGCCTATGAATTTCGCCCGGTTCTGGAGCAGTGTCGAGATCAGGGTGCCATCTCGTTTTGGCAAACCGGGTGCAGTACGGGTATGGGGCGCATCCAACACCGGGCTGGCAGCCGCCGAGCAGGCGGCGCGCTCGCGCGCTGAGCGCGCGCTGGCTTTTTTTTCTGGCCGGCTAAGCGATTACCAATATAGCGCCGACACAATTCGTGAGGAAGTTGTCGAAGAGTTTGCCGACGCCGACGGTAAGCTCCTGGCAGTCATCACCCGTAATCGTTATGGCGCGCTGGTTTTGAACACGGAACGGGTGTTATTTGGCGACATCGATCTGCCAAGTGAAAACGTGGTGCTGCGGATCTGCAATCGCATGGGTCGACGGGCGCGAGACAAATCCTATTTTCTCGATCACCTGCGTAGTTTCCAGGTTTTGCACCCAGAGTTTGTCTTGCAGGTGTACGAGACCCGCGCGGGTTTACGGTTTGTGATCACCAATTGTGAAATCCGGCCCGATAGCCCTGAGGTCGATGTGCTGTTCAAGACCTTAAAAGTAGATCGTCTTTACACCCGCTTGTGTCGCACTCAGCGTTGTTTTCGCGCGCGCTTGACACCTAAACCCTGGCGCATCGGCCTGGCGCGCCCGACCGCGCAATTCCCCTTCAGTACTGCACTCAAACAACGCAGCTTTAATTTCTGGCTGAGTCAGTACGCCGATCGCTCGCGTAATTCGTGTGCGGCGCGGCGGCTTGAACGCATTGGCCAGGGCGCCGTACCCGACAGCGTGAGGCGGGTGATAGATATTCACGATCGTTACGCCTGTGACGACGATGCCACGCTGGCGTAGAGTGTTCCAAGGGCCACGGTGCTGCTGGTTGACCTGACCGACGACTAGAGGGAATTCACATGTACCCAGGTAAATATACCCAGACGCGCGCTGACGATCCGTGTTTCATCATGGCTGCCAGCGGCGAGACGATCAGCTTTCGCGAGTACGACGCACGCTGCAACCGGCTCGCCCACCTACTGCGTGCAACAGGCCTGCAGCGCCTGGATCACTATTGCATGCTGATGGAAAATCATCCGCGTTTTCTCGAGTGCTGCGGTGCCGGCGCCCGGGCTGGTCTTTATTACACCTGCGTCAATTCCTACCTCACCGCCGAAGAAGTGGCTTTTATCGTCAACGATAGCCACTCGCAGGTGTTGATTACCACGGCTGCGCGCCGTGAGGTCGCGATCGCCGCCGCCAAGCTGTGCCCACGTTTGAAGTTGTGCCTGATCATCGATGGCACGGGTGACGACGCGCCATTTGTCGACTACGGCACGGCCACGGCAGCAATGCCGGCCACGCCCATCGCCGACGAGCGCTTGGGTACCGCGATGTTGTACTCATCCGGTACCACCGGTCGGCCCAAGGGTATCCTGCGACCCTTACCTGAAAATTCGCCGGACGACCCGCTGCCGCTCTATCACTTCTTGACCAAGCTCTGGGAATACCGTGAGGGCATGGTCTATCTGTCGCCGGCGCCGCTTTACCATTCGGCGCCCAATACAGCGGTGAGTCTGACCATGCGCAGCGGGGGTACAGCGGTGGTGATGGAGCGTTTCGATCCGGAGCAGTACCTGGCATTGATAGAAAAATATCGTGTCACCCACACACAATTGGTGCCGACCATGTTCAGCCGGATGTTGAAGCTGCCGCGCGAGGTGCGTGAGCGCTACGACCTGTCCTCGCTGGAATTTGTCGTGCACGCGGCTGCGCCTTGTCCTGTCCAGGTCAAACAGGAAATGATCGCCTGGTGGGGACCGATCATCCATGAGTACTACGGTGCAACCGAGGGGCTGGGCTTTACCGCCTGCAACAGTCAGGAGTGGTTGGCCCATCCGGGTACCGTCGGGCGGGTGATACTGGGCGACCTGCATGTGCTGGACGATGACATGCACGAATGCCCGACCGGCACCCCTGGCACGTTATGGTTCAAAACCGCTACGCCCTTCGAATATTTTAACGACCCTGAACGTACCCAGGAATCGCGCTCGGCCGATGGCAGCATGAGCACCGTCAGCGATGTTGGTTATCTCGACGCCGACGGTTTTGTGCACCTGACCGATCGCAAGACCTTCATGATTATTTCCGGCGGCGTGAACATTTATCCGCAGGAGTGCGAGAACCTCTTGATTACCCATCCCAAGGTGCTCGACGCAGCGGTATTTGGTGTGCCCAACGAAGATCTCGGCGAGGAGGTCAAAGCGGTGATCCAGCCGATGCCAGGGCTCGAACCCGGCCCGGCGCTGGAAGCTGAACTATTAGCTTTCTGCCGCAGCCATCTCTCCCATCAGAAATGCCCGCGTTCGGTCGATTTTATTGCTGAGATGCCGAGGTTACCCACCGGCAAGCTTTACAAGCGCGTATTGCGCGACAAGTATTGGGGCGACCAACAAAGTCGCATCGTGTGAGGGTCAGGCGCGGCGTAGAGTCTTGACGCCACGCCCGCCAATAGCCAACCTTGCGAGCATGCTGAAGATCGAACAAATCCGCACCGCCTTATCGCGTCTGGACCACGACTGGGACGTCTACGATCCCCATCCGAGCCAGGCTGCCGTGGCGATGATTCTGACCGACGGTGCTGAGGGCCTCGAGGTCTGTTTTATTCGTCGCGCCGAACGAGCGGGCGATCCCTGGTCAGGCCAGGTGGCATTTCCCGGTGGACGCGCCAGCGCCAGCGATGGTGATGCGTTTGCGGTGGCCGAGCGTGAAACATGGGAAGAGATCGGCGTGGTACTCACCCGCGAACATCG
>JAYUQF010000444.1:0-3211 GCA_043756885.1 Pseudomonadota bacterium | reverse complement strand
CAAACTCAGCTTCCGCACCCGCCTCGTCTTCGACTACTTGCGAATGACGCAAAATTCAAGCGCCGGGGCTTGCGCACTGTGAGAACAAATTTACCTTGAGCGTTGACCGTGCGCGTTAGGGTCTCGGTGTCGGGCTTGTCCTGGGACAGATACGCCGCCATCTGTGCGGTGGACAAGCTTGGCGCAATTTCGAGCAGTAGTGCGATCACGCCACTGACGTGCGCGGCCGCGATGGAGCTCCCGGAAATATAGCCATACCGCCGTGTGGGCAGGGTGGTGAAGACCTCGGTGCCCGGCGCTATCACCGTCGTGTGCGCATCTGCCTGACCAACAACAGCAACTCGCACGACGCCGGCCACCGCCGTGGGAAAAGTGTCTACCGCGCTACCCACGGCGGGCATCGCCCCCACCACCTGCACGCCTTGCGCCAGCGCCGCTTTGAGCAGGGCTTCGAGCAACGCATCGCGCGGGCCGCTCAGGCTCAGGTTGAGCACCTGCACCTTGAGCCGAATGGCCGTATCAATGGCCTTGGCCAGCGTCAGCGTATTGCAGGTGGCGTCCAAGGCATCCGGCGCGCAGTGCGGCCAGACGCGCCGCCGGTGCCACACCGATAATGCCCGCCGCATTGCCTGCGCGCGCCCCGATCACGCCACCCACAGCGGTACCGTGGACTTCGTTGAGAATGGCCTCGTTGTTATCGTTAACCAGGTCCCGATAAGTGCTGATCTGGCCGCTGAGGTCAGGATGCTCAATGTCGATAGCGGTATCAACAACGGCGATCGTCACGCCGCGCCCCGTCGAAAAACGATGCGCCTGATCAAGTTGCATCGCGGCCACTGCGCTCTGCAGGGGCGCGTAGGGATCTGTGGCCAAGGTATGGAAATCGTTCATCGGATAAACCCCGCTGACGATTTTTTCTGCCCGTAGTGCCGTCATAACAGCACTCAAGGTACGTTCGTCATCAATCCGGTAGACCACGCAATGCACACCCAGAGTCAGCACTGGCCACTGCTTGATCATCTGCAGCTTGTGGCGTCGACTCAGTGCGGTAGCAATACGGCGGCCCCAGGGGGTGGCTTGATACGCCGACGTGAGTGCATAAGCATCACCCGGCGTTGCGCTGGGTGCGCGGTTGAGACTGCGGTCGACAAACGTCACCAAGGCCAGATGCTCGCTGCCAACAACAGCGCCAGACCCCTGGGCCCACGACAGGCGAACGCTGCATAACACCAGCAGCAGGCCGGTGAGCACGCTCCAAACGGCGCGTGAAACGTGGTTCATGGCCCTACACCCGTGTTGTTAGCGTCGGGCGACGCAGCCGCCACAAACTCAACTTCGGCGTGCGCTTTGAGTTTGTTCACGGCGGCCGCGACAGAAGCCGGGGGTACACGAACGGTAAGTACCTTGTCGCGGTTTGGGCCGCTCACAACATCACCGTCCACTGCTGACAATGCTGCTTCGATTGTGGTCTCCGCCGCGGCCGGACGAAATACGACGTAGACGATGTCGGTGCCCACCGTCTGGCCACTGTCGTGTGACAGCGTATGAAAGCTCTGACCACCGGCCTTGGTGCTGCTGTACATCTGGGTGATACCGAACACGATACCAGCCAAGGCCGCAGCCAGGGCCAGGCCTCGGCCCCGCCAGCGCGGCTTCCTGCTGGTCGAGGTCACAAGGTCCCGTGCAATATCGCGGCGCACCCGCACCATAACGCGCGCAAAGCCGTCACCGGCCACACACTGCGCGCTGTCGCTGGTAACAAACCGCTGTATCAGCTCATATTCGTGGGCGAGCTCAGCTCGGCAAATAAAGCAGGTGCCCAGATGTTCTTCTACGCGTGCACGCTCAACTTTGTGCAGTGTGCCATTGGCAAAAAATGGCAGTAGTTCGTTCAATTCCTGATGCTGCTGGCTGGTATTCATGGCGGCGATATCCGATTCATGGCTATGTCATTTCTCCGCCGTTGGGCTTTCGCCGGTCAACTGCGGCCAAATTTCACGTAATCGTTTACGGGCATGGAAAATACGCGTCTTTACCGTGTTTTCTGGGCAATTCATCACCCGCGCAATGTCCTGATAGTGCAGGCCATGGAAATAGACCAGTTCAAGCGCGCTGCGCTGTTGCGGTGACAGGTGGCGCAACGCCACGTGCAATAGATCGTCTTGCTCAAACGCTCGCTCGGCCTCGTCGCCGCCATGTTCCTGCGGCTGGGTTTCACTGCCTGCGGTGACCCCGAACTTGCGCAGCGCTTGCAGTGCCTTAAAGTTGGCAACGCCTAAAAGCCAAGTTGAAGCCAGCGCCCGACGTTCCGTGCGTGCGGCCTGTTGCCACACGACCAACATTACTTCGCTGATGACGTCATCAACCAGATCCGGTTGACGGGTCACTTGATAAACGAAGCGCTGCAAATACGGGCGGTAGCGTTTGTAGAAGATTTCGAAGGCCGGCACATCACCACACCCGATGCGCTCGATTAACAACCAGTCGCCATCGTCGTCGCGCACGAAGCAGCCTGACGCGGAAGATGGCGTGGCACGAATCTCGCTTAACTTGTGCTTGGCGTCGCTCGCCATAGGACCACCACCTCCTGGATACTGACCGTATCGCTCAACGGCGATAATAGGTTCAGGGCTCCGGCCAAAAAATAGCCCGCCACATTTCAGTCTAATAACCGAGCGAAATTGAAATCACCGCTCGACCGCTAATTTCAGCTTCCTCAAAACGCAATCCGGCCTGAGAACCATGGACTTCGTTGAAATAGACGTTATCGACGTAGCGCATATCTACAACCACGTGAGCGCCCAAAAAATAGCGCAGGCCGATATTCCAGAACATGACGTCATACCCTGTGACCTTTGCCATCTTGCTAAAACCAGCGCCGCCGGTGATTTCAAACACATCGGAGAGCGGATAACGTGCGGTTATTTCGCCTGTGGCACTGTTATGGCCCGATCCGTAGCTATCGTAGGCAATACTCAGTTGGCCGCTGATCAGATCTCGACAATCAGCGCTGAGCGTGACTTCGCTATAGTTGGCGTTGTGTCCAAATACTGCGGACTCGTAGAGGTAACCCGACAGCACGCCGTTAAGTTGCACATCAGGTCCTAACCGGCGCTCATACGTAGGTACTTAAGCGGCCCGCAAAACCGGTTTGAGTCCGGTGGCCAGTCGTCCGCTACGCCGGTCTCGATGAGGATGCGCACGTTGCGCG
>JAYUQF010000443.1:0-8828 GCA_043756885.1 Pseudomonadota bacterium | reverse complement strand
TGCTTTCAGGGCAGACTGAATACACTCAATACGCCGCCCAGCCGCGTGAAATTGCTCAGGCCTTTATAGGCACCCACGGCGCCGAGACCCTCGGTGGGGTTGATAAGTCCAGCCGCCATGCCAATGCCGGCCCAACCACCGACACCTGACAACACGCCAACATACTGTTTACCACCGTGACCCCAGGTG
Source organism: Pseudomonadota bacterium (assembly GCA_043756885.1). Classification (GTDB taxonomy): domain Bacteria; phylum Pseudomonadota; class Gammaproteobacteria; genus JADJYF01. The sequence continues at coordinate 8,639 of JAYUQF010000443.1, read as the reverse complement.
TTGACGTTGCCAACGATGCCTGACGGTGTCTTGAACTTCCACAGCAACTTGCCAGATTTGGAGTCAATCGCCTTCAGGTAACCTTCCAAGGTGCCGTAGAACACGACGTCACCGGCAGTGGCCAGCGCCCCGCTCCACACCGAAAAACGCTCCGGGATCGACCACACAATCTTGCCCTTGTCAGCATCCCAGGCAATAAAGTTGCCGAGGTTGTTGTTGTCTGCATTGTTGCCAAACTGCGGACCAGCGGAGACGCGGCCAGCCGGGAACATGCTCAACACCGCATTGATATAGGGCTGTCCGGCAACATACTCACCACCACTGACCGGCTCGTAGTTCATGCAGACGTGGTTGGTTGGCACATAGAACAGGCCCGTCTTGGGACTGTACGCAGCAGGCTGCTGATCTTTGGAGCCGAGTGCGGCCGGACAGATATTGGTGCTGTTAACGTCTTCGCCGTTGTGATGGGTGCTGTACTTAGCGACCACCTGCGGACGCCCGGTTTTCATGTCGACGTGGGTGGCCCAGTTGACCGCCGGATCAAACTTCTCGGCGACCAGCAGGCTGCCATTGGTACGGTCCAACGTGTAACCAAAGCCATTGCGGTCAAAGTGCACGAGGGCCTTGGTGTCCTGTCCCTTGACCTTCATGTCAACGAGGATCATTTCATTGATGCCGTCGTAGTCCCACTCGTCGTGGGGCGTCATCTGGTAAACCCAATGGGCCAGGCCCGTATCAACATCGCGCGAAAAGATCGACATCGACCATTTATTGTCGCCCGGGCGCACAACCGGGTTCCAGGTCGAAGGGTTGCCCGTGCCGTAGTACAAGGCATTACGTTCTTTGTCGTAAGGCCACCAGCCCCACACCGAACCACCACCGATCTTCCACTGGTCACCCTTCCAGGTTTTCAGTGACGAGTCCGCGCCGATCGGCTGACCGAGAGATGTGGTCTTGACCGGATCAACCAGCATGTCAGTATCGGGGCCCATGCTATAAGCACGCCACAGCCGTTTGCCATCTTTCAGGCCATAGGCATTAATCCAGCAGCGCACGCCAAATTCGGCGCCCGACATACCCGTAATCACCTTGTCTTTCATGACATGGGGCGCATTGGTGTTGGTCTGCCCGAGCTTTGAATCGCCGTTTTTGACCGACCAGACTTTCTCCCCGCTCTTGGCATTAAGCGCCACCAAGGTTGTGTCGGCCTGCTGGAGCAGGATCTTGCCATCGCCATAAGCGAGACCCCGATTGACGGTATCGCAGCACATCACCGGTACGGTTTGGTCGTAATCCTGTATCGGCACGTACTCCCACACCACTTCGAGCGTATCGAGGTCGATGGCAAAGACGTTGTTGGGAAATGCAGCGTGGATATAGAGCGTATCGGTTTTCAGGCCGGTCGCTGCGGCCGGTAAGACCAGCGGACCACCTTCGTGGCCGCGCAACACACCGGTAGAGAAAGTCCATGCAGCCTGCAGCTTCTGAGCGTTAGTACTGTTGATCTGATCCAACTTGGAATATCGCCAATTCCAGTAGTCACCACTGGGGGTCACCCAGTAGTTCGGATCTTTCATGAGCTTCTCGACCCCTTCGTTGGCCACAACCTGGGCGGTACCGGCAAACGCCACCAGCGCGGCCGCCACGATGAGCCATCGTTTAATCGACGCAGTTCCCATGACCTCCTCCTTCATAATTTTCTTGTTAAAATCACGCATCGGATCTCTGGGTGTTTTAGCTCAAAACGGGCCCGAGATCGATAAGCCTAATCAGAGCGTTATTGAAACGAATGAAGCGGAACGACGTGGCTAGGCGTCCGGCGCTGAACAAAGAATCTGAGACACCCGAGTGGTGGAGACGGATGGGCATCTTCTACTGGCCGGTTTTCGGCCAACTACGCCACTGATTCATGCGCGCCGACTTGTTTTGATCGTGTCGCGCACTACCCGATAACCACCCGGCACGGCCGCCGCACGGGGTTATTTCCGCCTCCCCGTAGCGACATCGATTATAGGGTTATTTCCTCAAGCGGCAACCGCTTCCAGGTCGCTCTAGCGGCCCTCAAGAAGGGCACTTATTTGCCCGGCTCCGGTGTTGTGGGCGACGGACTCACCACGCCGGCAGGGGTCACGGCATCGGGCTCGGAAGTTCCCTCAGGATGCTTGTGCGTGATGCCGATAAAACACCGTTTGCGGGCATCACCGCGCACTTGTTCGAGTTTGCCGACGATCGTTTTTGCCCGTTCGTTGTCACGAAACAGGCTGCCTTTTTCACCTGGCATGCGTTTATAAATCTCAAAAGTCCGCGCCTCGGTGAATTCATCGAAGCTTACCTGTTGTGCGATGATGTCGACCTCGCAAGCGCAGGCGTAAAGATTATTGATAGTCTGGCCGCCATTTGTGCGCATACAGGTCAATACATGGTCGACCCGTTCCAAGGTCGGAAAGTCGTTGCCATGCGCAGGCACACCGAGCGCGCACAACAATGGGATTAGAACGAGACGTTTCATGGTGCCAACTCCGGCTTGTTTGCCTTGGATGCTTAAGCGATGCACCCGATACTTCACCAATATCGACCAGCGGGCAAGCGTCGTGAGTACTAGGTCGAAAATTCTCAGCGGTATATTTACGCCATCGCGCGGCAACAGGCGCTGCCCCATCTCATCCGGACCACTACAGCGATGTCCCTGACCGGTATAGCGTTTGTCATAAGCTACCTGTACGGGCTGCTCCGCACCTTCACGAGTGGGCCAGTGTGGGGGCTTTACGTTTATATCGCGGTGTTCTATCTCCATCCGCCCCTGCGCTGGTGGGGAGAAGACCTGCCAGACCTGCGCTGGTCGCTGACCGCCGCGATCGTCACACTCCTTGCGCTGCTCGGTTCGGCTCGACGCCCCGATCGGATCACCTGGGCCTCCTACCCCGTCGTTAAAATCATTATCGCCTACGTGGTCTGGATGTGGATCCAAATCCCCTGGGCTAACCCCGAGCATTTTGAAGGGCTGATACTGATCTCCAAGTACGTTGTACTCATCTACATCATCTATCGATTGGTAAACACAGAACAGGCACTCAAACAATTTGCCTTCGCCCACGTGCTCGGATGTTTCTACTTCGGCCTGCTCACGTTCGATGCCTCGGGCGAAGGGCGTCTCGAATATATCGGCGGCCCTGGTGTTAACGACTCCAATACCCTCGGCATGCACGTCGCCACCGGTATGTTCTTCGCCGGGAGCCTGCTGCTTTCCGTGCAGGGCTGGCAGCGCTGGGCCGTGCTTGTGATGGTGCCGGTGATCGCCAACTGCGTGGTACAGACCGAAAGCCGCGGTGCTTTTCTGGGCGCGATCGTGGGTGGATTTGTTTACTTCCTGACGGTACCGCGCCGCCATCGCAGCCTCATCGTCGGCTTGGGCGCCTTATCCGTTTTTGTCCTGCTGGCCTATACACCCATGACCTACTGGCAGCGTATGGCGTCTATAAACAGAGGCCTCGAAAACGTCGAAGAGCGCGATAAAAGCGCCGAGTCACGTCTGGTAATCATTAAAGCTCAGTGGGAAATGTTCAAGGATCATCCACTAGGGTTGGGCTTTAATTCCACCGGATACCTGAGCCGTCGTTATCTGGGTACAGAATGGCTGACGGCAGCGCAAAACGAAGATATCGAGAGTCAGGGTGCACGGGCATCTCACAACACATTAATGACTACCTTGGTTGACCAGGGTGTGCCAGGAATTGTCCTGGCGTTGGCCGCCTGTATCGCAGTTTTGCGCTTGGCCCGTGAGCTCAATCGAAATCAACTTGCGACCGATAATACGAGCATCGGTTTTTATCGGGCTGCGATCTGCAGCTCGCTGGCGTCAATTTTTGTGTCGGGTATGTTTACCAATTATCTAAAAGCTGAGGTCCAACTTTGGATGATCGCCCTACTGGTCGCCTGCGTGCATATCGCGCAGCGCCAGATAGCGGCACCTGCCGCCCCCGGGCGCAGTAGTGAGTCGCCAGGTCACACCATGGCCTCAGCTGAACATCACGGTCATCGCCACGCTCGCGATCCCGCATAACAACCTGTGACACGGCCGCTGTCTTGAGCTTAGGCCGAGACGTAAACTTTCACCCCGGGCTAGAGCTCGTCGACTGGCCCACAAACCTTACCGCCAGGTGCCGGCCTGGGCCTGATTTCGACCACCCGGGCGCAGCTTAAGCTTATGGACGTTCAAAATTGGAACCAGGAACTACGCGATGAATAACATTCTCGTTACAGGTGGCGCCGGCTACATCGGTAGCCATGTGGTGAAACAACTCGGTCGGGCCGGCATGCGAGCAGTGACGCTCGATAATTTGAGCAAGGGCCAGCGTGACGCTGTGCTGTGCGGCGCCTTGGTGGTCGGGGACACCAGTGATCGCGAATTGGTGCTGCGTGTATTACGTGAAGAAGCCATCGATACGGTCATGCATTTTGCCGCCTTCACCATCGTGCCCGAATCGGTCAGTGATCCGCTTAAGTATTATGGCAACAACACCTGTGCCACCCGTAACCTGTTGCAATGCTGCGTAGAGGCCGGCGTTTCGCAGTTTGTATTTTCCTCAACTGCCGCAGTGTATGGCGTGCCATCTGGCGATGGTATTTGCGACGAACAATCATCAACCGCCCCTATCAACCCTTACGGCACGTCTAAGTTGATGAGTGAGCTGATGTTGGCGGATGTCTGTCGTGCACACGGTACGCGCGCAGTTATTCTGCGCTACTTCAATGTGGCCGGAAGTGATCCGGATGGCGAGATTGGGCAATCCACGCCGGGCTCAACCTTGCTCATCAAGGTCGCCGCCGAAGCCGTGGTTGGCAAGCGCGAGCATGTACAGGTTTTTGGCACCGACTACCCAACTCCCGACGGCACCGGCATTCGCGATTACATCCATGTGACTGACCTCGCTAACGCCCACGTTGATGCCCTTCACTATCTCAATCGTGGCGGTGCATCGGTCACGCTGAACTGTGGTTATGGTCATGGTTACAGCGTGCGCGAGGTGCTCGACACTGTGCGCCGCTTGGGTGGCCCATTCAAAATCATTGAATCACCGCGCCGCGCTGGCGACCCACCCAGCCTCACGGCGCGTGCCGACCGCGTCAAAGAGGTGCTGGGCTGGCAGCCCCGTTACAACAGTCTCGATACCATCGTGCAAACATCGATGGCCTGGGAACATAAGCTGGCGCAGCGCGGCAGTTGAGTGATGACTACCCGCGGTTTAAAATTTCTTGCCATTTTTTTTAGCCTGCTGAGCTTGTTCAGCACGCCAAACTTGTCAGCCGATGAACAATTGGCGCGTACCGTCGCCACGATCAAACCCGCCATCGTCGGCATCGGCACCTATTCGGTCATCAAACAGCCGGCGGCACGACTTCTTGGAACGGGTTTTGTGGTGGGCGACGGTCTGCATGTGGCGACCAACTTCCATGTGGCCTCGGTCGAATTGGAAACCCGGGTGAAAGAAAGCCTGGTGATATTCATTGGCGTGGCCAGCGCCCGCTCCGGAGTGGGCACGGTGCAATATCGCGCAGCGCGCATCGTCTCATCTGACGAGCAACACGATTTGGCACTCCTCAAAATGGACGGCCCGGCGCTGCCCGCGTTAGCTTTCGGCGATGACATCGAATTGCGCGAAGGCATGGATATCGCTTTCACCGGTTTCCCCATCGGCGCCGTGTTAGGCCTCGTGCCGGTCACTCACCAGGGGATAGTGTCGGCATTGACGCCCGTTGCGACGCGGCCCGACAGCGCCAAACAACTGACGGCCAATAAGATCGCGACCCTGCGTGACCCCTTCACGGTTTTGCAACTCGACGCTACCGCCTATCCAGGCAATAGCGGCAGCCCCGTTTACGCGCCGGAATCAGGCAAGGTGGTTGGCGTTATCAATCAGGTGTTCGTAAAAGGCAAAAAAGAAGACCTGCTGCGAGATCCGAGCGCGATCACCTATGCCATACCGATACGCTACCTCAGCGCGCTTATGTCGCGGCGCTGAACGCACTTCGTTACTAACCTTCAAGGTATCGCCAGCATGAGCTTTTTACTGCATGAAACCCTGGCCCAGTGCGCCGCACGTGCGCCGCAGGCGACCGTACTAGTCCACGACAAGTACGGCGCGGTCAGTGCGCAGCAGTTTCAGCAACAGGTAGAGGCCCTCGCTGCGCGCCTGCTGGAACTCGGCATCGTCGCCAATGATCGTATCGGCATTTTTCTGCCCAAACTGCCGCTTACTGCTTTCGGCATGTATGCCAGCTGTGCGGCGGGTGGCGTATTTGTGCCGATCAATCCTGTACTGAAACCTGCGCAGGTTGAGCACATCATGAACGACTGCGATGTGCGAGTACTGATCACCAGCCCCGAGCGGCTGGCCCAGCTCAGCGACATTTTGCCCGCCTGCCGCAATCTGCATCACGTCCTGCTGTCGGAGCCCGCCACTGAACTGCCCGCGCTCACCGTAGCCGTGTCGGTATGGGACAGCGCCGCGAGCGCCCCAGACGTGGTGACGGTGCCGCGCATTGACAACGATATGGCAGCGATTTTGTATACCTCGGGCAGTACCGGCCGTCCTAAGGGCGTGATCATTTCCCATCGTAATATCGTCACCGGCGCCCACAGCGTGTCGCAATACTTGGAAATCACGGCCAGCGACCGCCTGCTCGCGGTGCTGCCTTTCAGCTTCGATTATGGCCTCAATCAACTCACCACAGCGGTATTGCAAGGCGCGACCTGTGTGCTGTTCGATTACCTGCTGCCGCGTGATGTGCTCAAAGCACTGGAGCGGCATCGCATCACGGGCCTGGGCGCGGTCCCGCCGCTATGGGCGCAGCTTGCGCCGCTGGAGTGGCCCGCGGCCGTCAAAGAACAATTGCGTTACATCACCAACTCCGGTGGCGCGATGCCGGACGGCGTGCTGGCCCGCTTGCGTCAGAACCTGCCGAACACCCGCCCGTTTCTCATGTACGGTTTGACCGAGGCATTTCGCTCTACCTATCTACCGCCGGAAAAAATTGACGAGCGTCGCGGTTCAATGGGCAAAGCCATACCCAATGCACAAATCATGGTGGTGCGTGAAGACGGCACACCTGCTGCGGTCAATGAACCGGGGGAACTCGTCCATCGCGGCGCCCTGGTCGCGCTCGGCTACTGGAACGACGTCGAACGCACCGCCAGCCGCTACAAACCGGCACCGGGTCAACCGGCCGGTATTCCCATTCAAGAGATGGCCGTGTGGTCGGGCGATGTGGTCCGCCGGGACGAAGAAGGTTATCTCTACTTCATCGGTCGTAACGATGGAATGATCAAAACTTCGGGTTATCGTGTCAGCCCCGAAGAAGTCGAGGAAGTAATCTATGCGCTCGGCGGCGTTGAAACGGTGGCCGCCATCGGCGTGCCCCATGCCGATCTGGGTCAAGCGGTGGTAGTTGTCGCCCGCCACCTGCCGGGCAGTACATTAAGTGAAGCCGAGGTACTGGCTGCCTGCCGTCGCAGCTTGCCTAATTTCATGCAACCCGCGCGCGTCGTGTTTCGCGATGACATGCCACAAAATCCTAACGGCAAATTGAACCGTCAGCAGTTGCACCACGATTACGCCACGCTGTTCAGCGCCGAATAACCCCCGACTCGGAATCCAGCTGCCCATGAACGCAGAACCCAATCGTCATGCCCGACTCGCGGACTTCGACGGCCTGCACGGCGAGTTGCACATCAACGGCCAGCCCGTATCGCGCTTGGTCGAACGGGTTGGCAGCACACCTTTTTATGCCTATGACCGCGCCGCGTTAAGCGCGCGTGTTCTGGCCCTGCGCAAAGCGCTGCCGAGCCAGGTCCAGTTGCACTACGCAATCAAAGCCAACCCCATGCCGGCCGTCGTTCAACATATGTGCCCGCTGGTTGACGGCTTCGATGTTGCGTCCCATCGCGAAATGCTGGTGGCCCTGGACAGTGGCATGTCGGCAAGTGAGATCAGCATGGCGGGTCCGGCCAAACAGGAGGGTGAACTACGTGCAGCCTTGGCGGCTGGCATCACAATCAATTGTGAATCGAGTCTCGAACTCGAACGCATTCATAGCCTGGCCATCGCGCTGGGCATCACGCCGCGCGTGGCCTTGCGCGTTAATCCCGATTTCGAATTAAAAGGCGCGGGCATGAAGATGGCGGGCAGTCCGCGTCAATTTGGCATCGACGCCGCGTTGATACCCAAGGTGCTGGCGCGTATGCGCGAGTTGGCCATCAACTGCGAAGGTTTGCACATCTTCTGCGGTTCACAGAACCTGAAATCCGAGGCCATCATCGAAGCCAACGTCCGAACACTGGAATACGCCTGCGGGCTGGCAGCCAGTAGCGGTTTGCGCTTTGCTTCACTCAATATTGGTGGTGGCTACGGTATTCCTTATTTCCCCAATGAACGCACACTCGATCTGGCTGCGGTGGGCGAGGCATTACACGCCACCCTCGCCCGCCATGCGCAGGCCCTGACGGGTACACAAATTATCGTGGAACTGGGACGCTACCTGGTCGGCGAGGCGGGTTATTACATCGCGCGGGTCAGCGATATCAAAGAGTCCCAGGGCCAGCTCTTTGTGATGACCGACGGTGGTTTGCATCACCATCTGTC
>JAYUQF010000442.1:0-8871 GCA_043756885.1 Pseudomonadota bacterium | reverse complement strand
GGGCGCGGCATCTGCGCCGACGAAGAAGCCATGCGCTGGTTTTATGGTGGCGGACAGCTATAACTTGGTGGCCGTCGCCACGGTCGCGGACAGCTAAGGACCCTGGTCAAAATTATCTCTACATTCGGCTGTTCCTGAGCGGCTGCCGCTGCGTTGCAATTTTTGGCAATCGCCCCGCTATTACCTGCAAATCGCGCCCGGCTAGCACCACTCAGGATCACCCTCGGTGTTGACGAGATTATTCTGACCAGGGTCCTTAGGGCACAGCAACAGATCTGCACCGATCCCTTCGCACTGAGGCGGCGGATGACACTTGCGATCCGCGCTGCGCTTTTTTAAAGATGCTTGCTGTTTGCCGCCATGTGCCCGCTCTCAGGGCGGGTCACAAACACCCGATAGCAACCCCGCTACGTGGCGTGGCGCTGGCTAGCCGCTTGTTAGAGGCATTAGTATTGGGTGTCGTCCGCCATCATCGCGCCAAGGTTTTTGTTATGCACCAGCACACAGCATCACTCCCAGGTTCCGCACGCCCTGCAAGCCCTGTTGGCGTGCGCAGCGAAACGCTGCGCGCGGCCATCGCCGCCGCCCTGCTCGGGCTTACCATTGTCTGGTCAGTCGGCTTTGCGCCGCTGTCGGCGGTGCATAACGCCGCGCACGACACCCGTCATTCCGCTGGGTTTCCCTGCCACTGATACCACTCCCATGGCGATTTTTCAGCGCTTGTTGCTGGTCGCCGTACTGGCAGGTCTGTGTACTGGCTTGCTCACAAGCCTCGCACAGCAATACCTCACGGTGCCGCTGATCCTACAGGCCGAGGTTTACGAAGTGCCATCAACCCATGACCCCCACGGCCATGACCATGCGGCCAACTGGCAGCCTGCCGATGGCTGGGAACGCAGCCTCTTTACCGCCTTCAGCGACGTTATGACCGCCATCGGTTTCGCGTTATTGCTCGGCGCGCTATGGATCTGGCGGGGTGCGCCACGGGCGCTGCCCCACGCGCTGGCCTGGGGCCTGGCCGGCTGGCTGAGTTTTGTGCTCGCGCCTGGCCTGGGTTTGCCGGCGGAATTACCGGGCGCTGTCGCCGCGCCGTTGGGCGCCCGCCAGATCTGGTGGTTAGGCAGCGCGTTAACGACCGCCGGTGGCTTGGCCCTGCTGGTATTCGCTCGCGGGTGGTTATGGCGCATTGCCGCGATTGCCGTACTGTTTAGCCCGCATCTGATCGGTGCACCCCAGGTTGTGGCGCAGAACAGCGCGCTGCCGGCCGGTTTGCACAGCGAGTTCATCCGGGCGGTGCTGGCCGTGGGACTATTGTTCTGGCTGACGCTGGCGGTGAGCACTGCACATTTTTTCGGGCACGAAGAATCACACGGCCAGTAGCAGCCCACGCGCTGTACGTTCGCATCTGCTTGCCGGGTGCAGGACGTGAGGCTCTAATGGACGGCCACAAAGTTCGAGCCGCCTCGTTTGATTTTCACCGGCGGCAAACATGACCCGCGTACGACAGGAACACAGCCCATGAGCAATAATCACAATCGTCCTTTGAGCGAGGTTGAGATCCGGGTCAAAGCCCTGGAATCACTGCTGGTGGAAAAAGGCCTGCTCGACACCGCGGCGGTTGACGCACTGATCGACACCTACGAACACAAGGTAGGGCCGCGCAACGGCGCGCGCGTGGTGGCACGTGCCTGGCTCGATGCCGATTACAAACAACGTTTATTAATCGATGGCACCAAGGCCATTGCCGAGCTGGGTTACACCGGCATGCAGGGTGAAGACATGGTGGTGATCGAAAACACCGCAGACACCCACAACGTCATCGTCTGTACCCTGTGCTCGTGTTATCCCTGGCCGACCCTGGGGCTGCCACCCACTTGGTTTAAATCGGCGCCCTATCGTTCACGGGTTGTGAGTGAGCCGCGTGCAGTTTTGCAGGAGTTTGGTTTGAATCTTCCCGAAACAGTCACGGTGCAGGTCTGGGACAGCACGGCCGAACTGCGTTACATGGTTTTGCCGCAGAGGCCACCCGGTACCGAAGGTTTGGATGAAGCACAATTGGCTGCACTGGTCACACGCGATGCCATGATCGGAGTCGCAACAGTCCAGGCGCCTGCGAAGTAGGAGATAACGATGAACGGCATACACGATCTTGGTGGCATGCACGGCCTTGGCCCGATTGCTTTTGATGAAGATCCGGCGCCTTTCCATCACGAATGGGAACGCCGTGTGTTTGGTATGTTCCTGCCGATTTTTTCACTCGGCATCTATAACCTGGATGAATTGCGCCATGCCATTGAACGCATGGGTGCGCCCGCCTATCTCAATACATCCTATTACGAACATTGGTTGTTTGCCTACGAGACCATGCTGACCGAAAAAGGCACTCTGACACGCGCCGAGCTCGATGCCCGTTGCGCACAAATCGCTGCAGAGAATTGCTGATGCCTATCGGTCCAGAACAAGCCCTGGCGATCGCTAGCGCCGGTGCCAGTGCGCGTATTGATCAACCCGTTGTGGCGCAATTTAAAGTGGGTGAGCAGGTACGGGTGCGCAATATCAACCCCAGTGCCCATACCCGTATGCCACGTTATGTGCGCGGCAAGCTTGGCACCATAACGCGCGACCACGGCGTATTTGTATTCCCCGATAGCCATGCGGCCGGACAGGGTGAAAAACCGCAGCACGTGTATGTGGTGCGTTTTACCGCCCGTGAGTTGTGGGGGCCGCAAGCCCATGCCCGGGATCAGTTGCTGATCGATCTATGGGACGACTACCTGGAGCACCTGAGATGAACAAGGCAAACCATCAACCATTACCTGACCTCAGCGCAGTGCCTGGTTTACCGCGCGACGGGGAAGGCGCCGTGTTCGCCGCACCATGGGAAGCAAAAGCGTTCGCGTTAGTTGTGCTGCTCCATCAGCGCGGACACTTCGATTGGCAAACCTGGGTGCATGCGCTTGCCACCGAAGTTGCCCAGGACCGCAGCCGTGCCCAGGAGACGCCGTATTACCTCTTATGGTTGGCAGCGGCAGAACAACTGGTGACGGCACGCGGTCTGCTCGATGCTGGACAATTGGTCGCGCTGCGCGCCGCGCTACACAGCGCGCAAGCGGATCATGCTGATCACGACCACGCGCATCACGCGCACACGCATTAAAAACCGCATCGATTAAAAAGCCAGACTCTCAACGCATGACGAAGGGATTGGGCACATCGTCGGCGGTCGAGATCCACACGCTCTTGGTCTGCAGGAATTCCTTGATGGATTCCATGCCGTTTTCGCGACCCAGACCACTGAGTTTGTAGCCACCAAACGGCGACATATAACTCACCGCGCGATAGGCGTTAACCCACACCGTGCCAGCGCGCACCGCATTGGCGACCTTGAGCGCGCGCTTCATCGACTGAGTCCAGACACCTGCCGCCAGACCGAAGGCGACGTCGTTGGCGATGCTGATGGCCTCGTCATCGTCCCTGAAGCGGATCACCGATAGCACCGGCCCGAAAACTTCCTCCTGGGCGATACGCATGCGGTTGTGCACACCGCCGAAGATGGTCGGCTCGATAAAATATTGGCTCGCGCCGCACTCGGGCCGACGCGCCGGTTGGCCACCGAGCAACAGCTGTGCACCGTCCTCGTGGCCGATCCGAATATAGTCGAGCACTTTCTGGTATTGCGGTGGTGTTGTGATCGGGCCAACCTGGGTGGCTCTGTCCATGGGGTCACCCATACGTGCTGCGCGCGCGAAGTCGACCAGTGCGCACACAAACTCGTCGTAGATACTGTCTTGAACCAGCAGTCGTGAACCCGCCATACAGGTCTGGCCGGTCGCGGCAAAAATGCCCGAGATGGCACCCTTCACCGCATCATCGAGTCGTGCGTCGTCGAACACAATATTGGGCGACTTGCCCCCCAGTTCCAGCGTGCAGCGCTTGAGGCCCTTGGCCGCTGCCTGATAAACGCGCGCGCCCGTCTCACTGCCACCGGTGAAAGCGACCATCGCGACTTTGGGATGCTCAACCAGAGCACTGCCAACTTCGCTGCCAAAGCCGGTGACAACATTCACCACACCGGGCGGGCAGCCGGCCTGCTCAAGCAGTTCGACAAAGCGCAAAGTCGAAGTCGAGGTGAACTCCGAGGGCTTGATCACGACCGTGTTACCCGCCGCGAGCGCCGCTGCCAACTTGAAGGTCAACAGCAGCAGCGGCGAATTCCATGGCGTAATGGCGGCGACCACGCCAAGCGGCTCATGACGTGTGAAATTGAACATGTCGGGCTTGTCTATCGGGATGACTGCGCCTTCGATTTTGTCGGCCAGGCCGCCAAAATAGCGGTACCACTGCGGCAGATATGCACATTGCACGGCCATCTCGCTGATGAGTTTGCCGTTATCGCGCACCTCCATGGCGGCAAGTTCTTCAGCGTGGGCGGCCAACACGTCCGCCATACGGCACAACAACGCACCCCGCGCGCTGGCGTTCATGCGTGGCCATGGCCCATCCAGGAACGCGCGGTGCGCCGCATCGACCGCGAGATCAACGTCCGCAGCAGCGCAACGCGCGACCTCGGCCCAGGGCTGCGAGGTATAGGGATTGAAGGTCTCGAAATAGACGCCGCCCGCCGGGGCATGGCCGCAGCCGGCTATATGGGCATCAAATCGCGGCAAGGTTTTTGTCATGCTCGAAGCTCCGGTTGCGACACGCCGCCCAGCATCTGCCGATTGATATGAAGGTGGCAGTGCCCGTTGGTGCGCGGCGATTAGGGACAGGACAAGGTCGCACGAGTGGGAACTATAACCGCCTATTTCGACCGATAGTGATGGCGGCCAGGGAACAGGCATGCTTTGGAGCACCGTCACTCGCGTGGGCTGACGACAAAAGATGCATCGTTGTTCCTATATCGCATGTCAGCCCGGCTGGTTACCCTGCGCGGCCATTCAAATAGTGGACTGCCGATTTCATGACCATCTCAGCCTTCGCGGCAACCCGGCGCGTGCACCGTTGTTCGCCCCTGCACCTCGCGCTATGGGGCCTGTCCATCACCCTGTTGTGCAGCACCGGCCCCGCGCTTGGCGCTGCACTCAGCGACGACAACAGCAACGCCGCACCGGCGGGTGTGGAGTCGGTGCTTGTGACTGCGCGCTTGCGCAAAGAAGATGCGCAGAGCGTGCCTATCTCCATGTCGGTGTTAAGTGGCGAGCGACTCGAACTCACCAACACCTTTAACATGTCCCAGTTGACCCAGATGGTGCCGTCGACCAATTTTGTTTCGCCCAACCCGCGTAATACCGCGCTCACGATCCGCGGCCTAGGCAGCAGTGTGGTGGCGGTGTCCCAGGCTAATGACGGCTTGGAACCGGGTGTGGGCTTTTACATCGACCAGGTTTATCACGCCCGCCCCGCCACGGCCGCGTTTGACTTGCTCGATCTGGAGCGCGTGGAAGTATTACGCGGCCCGCAAGGCACTTTGTTCGGCAAAAACACCACCGCCGGCGCCATCAACGTAACGACCCGCGCACCGTCTTTTGAGCGCGCAGTCCGGGCCGAACTGACCGGTGGCAATTTCGGTTTTATCCAGAGCAAGTTCTCAGCGACCGGCGGCCTGGTCGCCGATCAGCTGGCGGGACGTGTGTCGCTGGTGACCAATAATCGTGAGGGCGTGCTGGATAACGTGCGTACCGGTGAGGAGTTGAATGACATCAACAGCCTCGCGGCGCGTGGCCAGTTGCTTTATCACCCGCGGCAAGACTTTTCCCTGCGCGTAAGCACGGACTACGCGGCGATTGATACCGACTGCTGCACCCAGGTGTTTTTTGGCGTGGGTCAATCGCCGCGGCCCGCAAATCGCCAATACGCCGCACTGGCTGCCGGTCAGAATTATCGGCCACCAAGTTTTGACCCCTACGATCGTCTCACCGACATCGACGCCGATCTCAAAGTGCAAACCCATGAAGGCGGTGTGGCCGCCATTGCCGATTGGGATCTGGAGTCTGTGAAACTCAGTTCGATCAGCGCCTGGCGTTACTGGTCGTGGAATGCGGCCAATGATCGCGACTACATCGGCCTGCCTATCCAGACCGTGCAGGGTATTCCCTCACGTCAGGATCAATACAGCCAGGAATTGCGTATTGCCTCGACCGGCCGCCAGGCCATCGAATACACCGGCGGTTTTTATTTTTTTTCCCAGGTAATAACTGGCGATCCCCAAACTGGTTACGGGCCGCTCGCGGCCTACTGGCTGCTGGGCGAAACACCCGCCGTGCCGGCAAATCTGCTGGATGGTTATCGCACCGATGGTCGCACCCGTTTTGAATCGACCAGCTATGCCTTGTTTGGCGAAGCGGTCTGGCATGCCCTGGAGCGGCTCGATGTGACGGGCGGCTTCCGATACACCCTCGAAGACAAAGAAGGCAAATTTAATTCGAAGGTCTCCGGTGGTCTGCTCACCAACGACGCCGATTTGCTCAAGAAGAAACTTTCGATCTTGCGCCCGCAGGCTTACCGTGCCGATGTTGCCGATGGCAGCGCATCCGGGCGAGTGGTCTTAAGCTGGCGATGGAACGACAACCTGATGAGCTATGGCAGTTGGGCACTCGGGCAAAAATCTGGTGGCATCAATATGTCGGGCCTGCCGTTGACAGCCGACAATCAACCGGCGCTGACCACGGCCGCCATCAAGCCCGAAGAAGTCATCACCGTCGAAGTGGGCCTGAAGTCCCATTGGTTCGATGACCGGCTGCTGGTCAACTTCGACGTTTACCACACCGATGTCTACGACTTTCAAGCCAACGTCGTCGACACCGGCCCCGGCGCATTGCGGGGTTACCTGGCCAACGTGAAAAAGGTGCGTGTGCAAGGTGCGGAGCTGGATGCCTCCGTGGTACTGACCTCGCACTGGCGCGCACAATTTGCCAGTGCCTGGACCGATAGCGAATATGCTTCCTACCGCAATGCGCCCTGCCCGCTCGAACGGATCGGGGGTGTCAGCGCGGTATGCGATCTGAGCGGCCGGCCGCTGTCGAACACACCACGCTGGGTATTTTCCGGTGGCACCGAATACAGTCATCCAGTGCAGATCGCCGATCTGTTTGGCGAAGCTTACGCACGGGCTGATTTCACGGTACGTAGCCAGGTTTACGGCGACCCCACTAATTCGCGCTACACGGTAATCGATGGTTATGGTTTGTTAAACGTAGTGGCGGGTTTTCGCCCCCATGGGCCGTGGGACCTATCGGTCTGGGTGCGCAATCTGCTCGACGAAGATTATATGCAGAACCTGACCGTACAGGCCGGCAACTCGGGCCTCATCGTTGGCACCCCCAGCGACCCACGCACCTATGGCATCACACTGCGGGCGAGATTCTGACGCGTGGGTCTGACGCGTGGCTGTTGGCTACGTTTCAGTGAGCCACCGCAAACAAGCGGTCGTGCGGTTATCAAAGCTTGGCGCTGACGGCTGCGACCAGACTAGCTCACGCTTCGCGATGATAGGCCTTGGACGTCACCAGCCAGGTATTGTCTATCTTGTGATAGGAGAGATAGTCCACAAATACCATGTCGTTGATACGTACACGCACCTTGGCCAAGGCTTGGCTGGGTGAGGTGCTGTCGAGCAGTAGTAGTTGCTCTTCGCGTGTTGAACCCAGGGCCTTGGGTGAGGTACGGCCGGCCAGCACTTCTTTGTATTGGGCTGCGGCCCAGCAGCTCATCTGCCCTTCGCGAAAACCATGCAGCTGTGAGGTGGTGGCGAATACGCGATCAAACTTGCTGACGTCGCAGTCATACATGAGATCAAAATAGAGCTGTACTGCTTCGCTCAGCTCCTGGGTTTGGGTTTTGCTCATGGTGATCTCCAATGGGGTGGGTGGGTGTTAAGTCGAGCGCGCAATATATCTGTCAACCCTGCGCATCACCAACTGCGCCTTGCCAAAACCGGTTACTGTGGGACCCCGTGACAAACGTGCCCGCCCACACCCGCTGAGTCTCTCGCCGCTGCGCGAACGCCTAAAAAGCCAAGGAACGAACAATGCATTTTCTCCCCGCCGCTGGCGGGCAATACAAAGTCGGACGCCATCGTTTGCCTGCACCATGAGCACCGCGCCCTTAACACCGCTGGCACTCGGCCTGACGCCGTGGGATTTTTCCAGCCTCGGTGCCTCTTCGCTCAGTGCCCAGGCGGTATTTGCCGAAGCGCTGGGTTATCAGTCTTTCTGGTTGCCGGAGAGTCACTTTAACGAGCAGGCCATTCCCGACCCGCTCATGCTGCTGGCCAGCGTCGCCGCCGCCACACACACCATCCGCTTGGCCACCACCAGTTATTTACTGCCCGTACGCAACCCGCTGCTGGCCGCCGAACAGGTCGCCGTGCTTGATCATCTGAGCGGCGGACGTGTGACGCTGGGCATCGGGCGCGGTTATTCGCGGGAGACCTTGCGGGCTTTTGCCATTGATCCCAGCACCAAGCGGGAAATGTTCGAATGGTCTTATCAGTTGATGCTGTGCGCGTGGCATGGTGAAGCGGTTTCGCTGCATGACGACGGCGCAGCAGCGGTGCAAGTTGAACCGCGGCCGCTGCAGCAACCACATCCGCCGATCTGGGTGGCCGCCTTTGGGCCAAAGGCGTTGCAACAAGTCGGTCGCCTGGGTTTGCCCTACCTGGCTTCACCGATTGAAACCTTCGATGAGTTGCGCGCGAACTTTGCCACCTACGACGCCGCCGTGGCTGCGGCCGGCCACCTGCCCATCACCGTGCGGCCCGTGATGCGCACCGTATTTGTCAGCGACGATCGCGGCACGGTGAATGCACTACGTGAGCGTCTGGCCAACATCAAGTTACCGCGCGGGCTGACAAGCTCGCCGCAGGTAGACGAC
>JAYUQF010000441.1:0-3242 GCA_043756885.1 Pseudomonadota bacterium | reverse complement strand
GTCTCGGTGTCATGGGCTTCCAGGACTGCCTGTATCAGTTGCGTATCCCCTACGCCACCGAGGACGCCATAAAGTTCGCCGACCGCTCCATGGAAGTGGTCAGCTACTATGCGATCAAGGCTTCAACCGACTTGGCGGCCGAGCGTGGTGTTTACGCCAGCTACGATGGCTCGTTGTGGAGCAAAGGTATTCTGCCGATCGACTCGATCGGCCTGCTCGAAGCGGGCCGCGGCGGCTATATCGACGTCGACCACAGCACCACCATGGAGTGGTCGAACCTGCGCGAGCGCGTGCAAACAGTCGGCATGCGCAATTCCAACTGTATGGCAATTGCACCCACCGCGACCATCTCCAATATCTGCGGCGTCAGCCAATCAATTGAACCGGCCTATCAGAACCTGTTCGTAAAGGCCAATCTGTCGGGTGACTTCACTGTCATCAACATGTTTCTGGTTGACGACCTCAAACGGCGCAAGCTGTGGGACGAAGTCATGGTTAACGATCTGAAGTACTACGATGGCAGTGTTGCCCAGATCGATCGCATTCCAAACGAGTTGAAGGCGCTTTACGCCACCGCCTTCGAAGTTGATTCGCGCTGGCTGGTGGAAGCCGCCTCACGCCGACAGAAATGGCTGGACCAAGGTCAGTCGTTAAATCTTTATATGGCCGAACCTAGCGGCGCCAAGCTCGACAATCTCTACAAACTGGCGTGGGTACGTGGCCTTAAGACCACTTACTACCTGCGCACGATGGGCGCCACGCATGTCGAGAAGAGCACATTGGCCGATGGCCGTTTGAACGCGGTGCAGAAGGCGCCCGCGGACGACGGCCCGAAGGTCTGTTCGATACTCGATCCTGACTGCGAAGCCTGCCAGTAAGCAGCGCCCGCCACGACACGACCGCAGGGAAAAGACGATGCTGAATTGGGACGATCCGACCGCAATTTTTAAACCAGCCAACGCAGCGGCAAGCGCGCCGCCGCACGCACGCCATGCCCGTGCGATGCTGGCCAGCGAAGCCCTGGCAGAGATTGAGCGCAGTGAAACACGTGCACAGAACTCCATCATGCGCAGTGCGCCAGACCCAGCCGCCAAGGACGAAGGCGAGCACGGCATTAGCGGTCTTGAGCAGGTGGAATTCGGCGCCCGGCGTCTGGCTGTCGATGACAAAAAGATGATCAATTGCCAAGCTGATCTTAATCAGCTCGTGCCCTTTAAATACAAATGGGCGTGGCAGAAGTATCTGGACGGTTGTGCAAACCACTGGATGCCGCAAGAGATCAACATGACCGCCGACATCAGCCTGTGGAAGGACCCCGACGGTCTGACGGCGGATGAACGCACCATCATCAAACGCAATCTGGGCTTTTTTTCGACCGCCGATTCGCTGGTTGCGAACAACCTGGTGCTGGCCGTCTATCGACTGATCACCAATCCCGAATGCCGCCAGTACCTGCTGCGTCAGGCCTTCGAAGAAGCGCTGCACACTCACGCCTACCAGTACTGCGTGGAAAGCCTGGGCCTGGATGAGGCCGAAGTTTTCAACATGTATCGCGAAGTACCGGCCGTGCATAACAAGGCGGCATGGGCACTGAAATTTACCCAGAGTCTCGGTGATCCCACCTTCAATACCGGCACGCCGGAAGCGGATCAACGCCTGCTACGGGATTTGATCGCTTTTTACGTGGTGTTCGAAGGGATTTTCTTTTACGTCGGCTTCGTCCAGATCCTGTCCATGGGCCGGCGTAACAAGATGACGGGTATCGCCGAACAGTTTCAATACATTCTGCGCGACGAATCGATGCACATGAATTTTGGCATCGATGTCATCAATCAAATCAAGGTCGAGAACCCGCATTTATGGACCGAGACCTTCCAGAAGCAAATCGTTGCGCTGATCCGCGATGCAGTTGATCTCGAGGTGGCTTACGCCCACGACACCATGCCGCGTGGTGTGCTCGGGCTCAATGCCAATATGTTTGAAGATTATCTGGGATTTATCGCCAATCGGCGTTGTGCCCAGATTGGCTTACCGGAACAGTATCCCGGCGCGAGCAATCCGTTTCCGTGGATGAGCGAGGTCATCGACCTCAAGAAAGAAAAGAATTTTTTTGAGACTCGGGTTACCGAGTATCAGACCGGCGGCGCTCTTAGCTGGGACTAATTGGGCATT
Source organism: Pseudomonadota bacterium (assembly GCA_043756885.1). Taxonomy (GTDB): domain Bacteria; phylum Pseudomonadota; class Gammaproteobacteria; genus JADJYF01. The sequence continues at coordinate 1,070 of JAYUQF010000441.1, read as the reverse complement.
AGACCAGACCTCCTCGCATTGGAGCTAAGATGTGCTGCATTAGCTGGTGGGGCTGACAACAGCCCCACCAGCCTTTTTTAGATTTCGACGCTCGCTGCCTCGCGCAATCCTGCTCGACAACGCCGCGCCAACACAGCGTTACGCAACCGCGAAGCGTCCGACACTGTTTTGCAATGCCGTAGCCAAACGCGCCAGTTCACCGCTCGCATCGGCAATCTGCGCCGAATCTTCACTGCTCTCCGCTGCGATACCGCTGATACTCTCAATGCTGCGATTAATGCTTAACGCTGTGGCACTTTGTTCGTCGGCGACCTCCGCGATCTGGACATTCATGCAACGGATGGCATCGACCATCTCAGCGATGGCGCCCAATGAAGTTGCCGCCACACGCGCCTGCTCCACGGTCGCTTCAGCACGCTGACGCCCCTGCTCCATCGCTTCGACAGCCTGGCTGGCACCGGACTGCAGGCGCGCAATCATGTCATGAATTTCCTGGGTCGACTGTTGGGTACGACTGGCGAGGCTGCGTACCTCGTCTGCCACCACCGCAAAGCCACGGCCCTGTTCGCCGGCACGTGCTGCTTCGATAGCGGCGTTCAGCGCCAGTAGATTGGTCTGTTCCGCGATGCCACGAATAACGTCTAGCACCGAGCCGATATTAAGGGTGCTGTTTTTCACCACGCCAATCAGCTCGGCCGTGGTTTTGACTTCGGCCGCCAATTCGTCGATGGTGAGACTGGAGGCCTTGACAACTTCCAGACCGCGCTTGGATTCGCGATCAGCTTCGACTGCGGCATTGGCTGCACGCTGAGCATGGCCGGCCACATCGTCGACTGTGGCAGACATCTGCAGCATGGCGGCGGCAACCTGCTGCAGCTCACCGCGTTGACGCGATGCATTGGACTTACTCTGTCCAGTACCTGCCGATAGATGTTCTGCTGCAGCCACCAATTGCTGAGAACTGTGCAAGGTGCCGGTCAGAATACCGGAGAATTTATTGCGCGCGCAGTCGTATGCCCTGGCCATCTGGGCGAACTCGTCGTGCCCTTCGAGCTTGAAACCAACTGTCA
>JAYUQF010000440.1:0-8973 GCA_043756885.1 Pseudomonadota bacterium | reverse complement strand
ACTCAACAATCCGGTCGATATCGACATACTCGCGCCTAACGCCGTCTGGATCCGCAATCCAGGTACGCGTTTTGAATGAGTGTGCCCGGGCACATGGGATGCCCCAAGCCCAGCCCGTTGCTTTAGACTGATTCACGACCACCATGGATAAATCCCTCAAACAGCTTGCTGTGTTGTACGCCGACGTTTCGGGCAGCACCCGTTTGTATGAACAATATGGTGATGCCATCGCGCGCACCGACCTGGCGTTGTGCATAGAAATCCTGCGCGCCATTGCCAGTGGTCTGAACGGTGAGACGCTCAAGACCATTGGTGATGAAATTCAGGTGGCCTTTTCAGAGCCGGTAAAAGCGGCATTGTGTGCAGCTGAAATGCAGGCCGGCTTACGTCGTGCCGGTGAAGAAGGCCGTTTTCAGATGGGCGTATTGCACATCAAAATCGGTTGGCACTATGGTGCCGTGGTGTGGCGTGATGACGAACTGCTGGGCGAAGCACCGATTACGGCCCAACAAATCATAAAGCTCGCCAAGGCCGATGAGATTCTGACCTCGGGTCAGGCGGTCGACACCCTGCCGGGGCCGTTGTTTCCCGACATTCATCCCATCGAAAAAGTGCCCGCCGAAGCCTGGCCCGGGCAATTGGCAATTTACAAGATGCCCTGGGAACGCAGCGGTGATGAAACGCAGATTTCGTCGCGACCCCGTGCCACGCTGAGTACCAGCGAAATCGCTTTGTTGTTGAACTACGGCGACGTCGAACTGCGTGTTGATTCGCGCAATACCAGTTGCAGTGTCGGGCGCGGCAAGGAGGCTCACTTGCAGGTCAATGGCCGTTTGACCTCACGGCAACACGCGGAACTCAGTTTTCGCAATGGTCGCTTTTATCTGCGCGATGAAAGCACCAACGGCTGCTACATCGTGACCGAAGACGGCACGCGCAAACATCTACGCCGCGAAGAAGACGTGCTGACCGGCCGCGGCCATATCGGCTTTGGTGCCTGGCCAGAAAAAGATGCCGACGGCAGCATCGCTTTTGATTGTGGCGGGCTGAGCGCAGGCGTTTGATGCGCTGCTGCGTGCCATACCCGCAGGTCCGATTTTAATCGGACATTCATGCTCGTGCCGCGGATTGCCGTCCTGTGGTACGCGTCACCTGCCACGCGATCACCACACCGCAGAACAAACACAGCGCCACGCCGTAGAAGACTTCGACGGCAAAACCGTGGTCGAGCATTTTGCCGAACACCACAGGCCCCGCTGCGATGCCGGCATCAAGCCCCGAATAAACCACCCCATACACGCGCCCCGTCGAGCCAGGCGGTGAGGCACTGCGGATCAGCATGTCCCGTGATGGACCGCTCAAGCCTGAGCCGAAGCCCATTACGAGCATAAATAGCAGCGCGTAGACACCGGGCAGCACTTGCATCGCGACAGCCAGCGCCGCAACAACCGACAGCGCGAGCGCAATGGTGATATTGCGTTCCAGAACACGGCTGCGTGATACCAGCCAGCCGCCGGCCAGCATGCCGCAGGCGCTGGCCAGCATATAAACCGTGATGCTCATGGCGGCGGTTTGATGGTCCAAGCCGTAGGCCGCTGTGAAAACGGTCGGCGCGAAACTCTGTACACCCCCGAGCGCTGCGGCAATAAAAAAGAAGAAGCCAAAACACAGCCAGATGCTGGGTAAGCGCAAGAAAGCAAACATCGATTGTGTGCTGTCAGGCAACTCACGCGCGGTGGCCTGTACCGGACCGGTCGGCACAGCGAGGATGTCGCGATACCACCACACCAGCACGATCATCGCCAGTGGTAACAGCGCAGCGGCGAACACCGCGGTGCGCCACCCGAAGGTTGTGGCCAAACCCACCAGAAACAGCGGTGCGCAGGCCCAGCCGAGACTACCGCTCAGTCCATGGGCCGAATACGCCGGCCCCAAGCGCGGCACACTGACCCGATGGTTGATGAACCAGAAATCAACGGGATGAAATACGCTATTGCCGAGGCCGGCAAAGACCGCGCCGAGCACAAACCCGGCGTAGCTATGGCTGATGGCAAACAGCAGTGCGCCGCTCGCCAGACAGACCAGACCGCCAACCAAGGTGGTACGCGGTCCAAACCGATCGACCATAAAACCAGCCGCTGCCTGCGCTATACCCGAGACCGCAAATAACACGCTGAGGATGAAACCCAGTTGTGCGTAACTCCAGCCAAATTCGGCCTTGAGCCACGGAAACAGCGGTGCCAGCACCAGCTGAAAAAAATGACTGAGCATATGCGCCGTGGCGACCAAGCCGACCACAGCCGCATCGTCGCGCCACGGCACGGGATTGATAACGAGGCTGTGTGAGGAGGAACTCACGTTGGATAGTGCGCGCCAGCTTGCGCGGATTTCCTGTTGTCGGACATCATGGGTGCGGCGGCCTGGCTTGTGAATTGCAGCGCGCACCATAACCTGACGCCTGACCTCAATGCACGCCGACATCGCGCTACCCGGCCCACGACCTGACTCACAAAATACCTACGGAGATCCCGAATGAAAGCCATGCTCAGCAGCGCTCCTGGCGGCCCGGCCACCTTGGTTTTAAGCGAATTGCCGGCGCCAACCGCAGGCCCTGGGGAGGTACGCATTCGGGTGCGCGCCTGTGGTGTGAATTATCCCGACACCCTCATTATTGAAGACAAATACCAGTTCCGTCCCGCGCGTCCGTTTGCACCCGGTGGCGAAGTAGCGGGCGAAATCGATCAGCTCGGCGCCGGTGTCAGCGGTCTGAAAGTCGGCGATCGTGTGATCGCCATGCTCGGCCACGGTGGCATGGCCGAACAGGTCATAAGCAAAGCAGCCAAAGTTTTTGCCATGCCGTCCGGTATGCCGTTTGACGAAGCAGCGACGTTCATTTTGACTTATGGCACTTCTTATCATGCGCTAAAGCAGCGTGCGGCTTTGTTGCCCGGTCAGTCGCTGCTGGTACTCGGTGCAGCCGGGGGTGTGGGTCTGGCGGCGGTTGAATTGGGCAAAGCGATGGGTGCCCGCGTCATCGCAGCGGTCTCAACGCAAGAAAAGCTCGCACTGGCAAAAGCCCATGGCGCCGATGCGGGCCTGGTTTATGCAACCGGCCCGTTTGACAAGGACGGCACCAAAGCACTTGCTGGGCAGTTCAAAGAAGCCTGTGGAGCCAATGGCGCCGATGTCATTTACGACGCCGTGGGCGGCGATTATGCCGAGGCCTCGTTGCGCGCTATCGCCTGGGAGGGACGTTTTCTGGTGGTCGGTTTTCCGGCCGGCATACCCCGTATTCCACTCAACCTGGCGCTGCTCAAGAACTGCGCGATTGTCGGCGTCTTCTGGGGTACGTGGACCGAACGCGACGCGGCTGCCAGCGAGCAGAATAATCGCGAGCTCGTGGCCTTCTACCAACAGGGCAAGATCAAACCCCATGTCTCAGGACACTATCCGCTGGCCAAAGCCGGTGATGCGATTGCAGATCTGGCGGCGCGCAAAGCCCTCGGCAAGCTGGTTGTGATGATTGACGACTGAGTCTGAGCCGCTTGACGGGCGCCGTTCGGCGCCCGTCAGCTTGCCGCTGCTGACTGCGCCCTGTTGTTGACAAGGATGAGGAGCTAACCATGACCGATAGGATTGAAGAACGCACTGCATTTAGTTTGTCCGGCTGGTTTGGCCTGCTGCTGATAGTGGCTGGTGCGGCTTGGTTCGCCGCCAGTTTTATTGCCCCGATTGTTGATGAGCAAGGGCCGCCCAACGGCAAAATGTTATTTCTGCTGCCAGTGCTGCTGTTCATGCTCAAAGGTTTTGTGGTGCTCGAGCCCAATCAGGCCAGCGTGCAGAATTTTTTCGGCAACTATGCTGGCACGTTGCGTGAGCCGGGGTTCTTCTGGGTCAATCCCTTCAACAACAAACACCCGATTTCGCTGCGTGCCCATAACCTCAACACGCCGACGCTCAAAGTCAATGATCGTGCTGGCAACCCCGTGGACGTGGCAGCAGTGATTGTGTGGCGTGTGTTTGACACGGCGCGTGCGGTCTTCGACGTCGAGGACTTTCGCGCTTATGTGACCATGCAGAGCGAATCGGCCGTGCGCCAGGTTGCCAGTGCACGCTGGTACGACGGCGATGAACATGGCAAGGACAGTTTGCGCAGCGATCTTGAGGCAGTGGCACGTCTGCTGGTGGAAAGCATCCAAGCGCACTGCGCGCTGGCTGGGCTGGAAATTCTCGAAGCGCGCATCTCCCATCTGGCTTACGCGCCCGAGATCGCCGGCGCCATGTTGCGACGTCAACAGGCAGTGGCCGTAGTGGCTGCACGCACCCAGATTGTCGAAGGCGCGGTGGGCATGGTCAGGCTCGCCATCCAAAGACTCGAGCAGGAAGGTGTCGTGAAGCTGGCAGACAGTGATCGGGTGCACCTGGTGAGCAATCTCATGACGGTCCTGGTGGGCGATAACGGCGCCCAACCGATGTTGTCGGTTGACCACCTCTGAGCGTCGCGTCAGTGAAAGAACAAGCGCCGCTAGTTATGCTCGTCGTGTGTGCAAGTGTGTCGTTGCTGGGCGCCTTGATGATGGCCGCTGGTCTACTCGGTTTGCTGCAAGCGGGACAATTTCCCGTACTCGCCGCGCCGTCCTTGGCGTGGCCTTTGCTCACTGTGGGCGCGATGTTGGATACGGGCGCCGTGCTGCAGCTGTGGAGCGTACTCAAACGGAAGCGTTGATCTGCTTAGTGCTGCGCATCAAGCTCGCAGCCGCACTGCACGTGCCCTCATGACGCTGGGCTTGAGGCATAATCGCGGCCGGACCGGCACCTGCGGTCCCCGGCGACAATCAGGCGTACCGGACACCAGCACACCTTGGTTTACAGCGCCCAGTCCAAGGGCAGCGCCAACGACCACGGGGGAAAAATGAGCGACTCACCTGAAAGCCCGCGTTTTGAACTCGCTGCTGATGGCGCCCAGCAAGACCGGGTATTTGCCGATCCCGCCAGCGCCAGTGTCGATTTTCAGTTTGATGGCAAAACCGCCGCAGTATTTGACGATATGGTCGGGCGCTCAGTACCGATGTACGACGAGATCCAGCGCTTGACGGTAGAGCTGGCCAACGACTTCGCAGTGCCGCGCACCCGTTTGTACGACCTGGGTTGCTCGACCGGCACCACGCTGCTCAATCTTGATGCCGTGCTGCCACCGGAAGTGTCTTTTGTCGGTATCGATAACGCGCCCGAGATGCTGGCCAAGGCGCGCACCAAATTCACCGCGCGGGGCGCCACCCGTGATATCGACTTTGTCACCGCCGACTTGCAACAAGATCGTGTGGTGGAAGATGCCTCAGTGGTGATTATCCTGCTTACCCTGCAATTCATTCGTCCGCTGAATCGGGCCAATGTCATTCGTCGCATCTATGACGGCATGCGGGAGCAAGGCGCTTTGATCCTGGTCGAAAAAATTATTGTCGATAGCGGCCTGTTCAACCGCCTGTTCATTCGGCACTACTACGATCTGAAGCGCCGCAACGGTTACTCCGAATCGGAAATCTCCAACAAACGTGAAGCCCTGGAGAACATTCTGATCCCCTATCGTCCCGAAGAGAACATCGCGCTGCTGCGCGAGGCCGGCTTCAATCAAGTCGAAGAATTTTTTCGCTGGTACAACTTTAACGGTCTGGTGGCGGTGAAATAACGTGACCCTTGGCGCTCCTTCCCTGGCAGTTGTTTATGGTCGCTGGCTGTTCAAATACCGCAACAGAGTATTCACTGTATTTCTGCTCCTGCTGCTGCTCGGCCTGCCACCGATCACGGCCGGCCATGATGTGCGTCTGGACCGTTGGATGGATTTGCTCGGTTTTGCCATCGCGGTCGCCGGCCAAATCCTGCGCGCAGCGGTGATTGGCTTGCAATACATCAAACGCGGCGGCGTGAACAAACAGCCGCATGCCGACAAACTTGTCACCGGTGGCATGTTCGCCCATTGCCGCAACCCGCTGTACGTCGGCAATCTGCTGATCCTGGCGGGGCTGTTTGTCATCCATAACCATGTACTGGTGTATGTCTTGGGTGGTGTCTTTTATCTTGGCGCTTACTACGCCATCGTCGCTGCCGAAGAAGACTATCTACGCGACAAATTCGGGCCGGACTTCGACGTTTACTGTCAGCAAGTGCCACGTTGGAATATTCGCTGGGGCGGTCTGCCCGCCACCCTGGCCTCGATGGAAATGAACTGGAAACGTATGGTGCAGAAGGACTATGGCACCGCCTATTTCTGGATGGCCGGCGCCGCCTTGCTGCTGACGATTGAGCGTCTGCGCGCCACCACCACCGGCTACAACACTACCGAACTGGTGATGCCGTTGCTTGCGCTGGTGGCTTTAACGGCGCTGTTTTTTGTCGTCTGGCGCCTCAAGCGCGCGCGCTATTTTCAGACCAGCAATGGTTGAGGACGTCGGCACCAACACCCAGGCGCAGGTTGAATTGCTGCGTAAACGAGGTCGTCACACGCGCTGGTTTGCGCTCGCGGTGTTCGTGACGTTTGTGGGCGCCGATCCGGTTGCCGCGCATCACCCCGCGCTGGAGCGCGCCTTGGTTGCGCTTGGCAATTTATTGATCGTCGGCGGCGGCTTGATTCGGGTCTATAGCGCGCTGTTTATCGGCGGTTGGAAAAATCAGCGTTTGGCTGCCGTCGGACCCTATGCCCTGGTCCGTAATCCGCTTTACCTCGGCTCCCTGCTGGCGACACTCGGTGTGGGCCTGGTCACTGCCAGTATCACGCTTACGGCGGTGCTGTTCGGTTTTATCGCGGCCTATTACAGCCGCACCGTGGCCCGTGAAGAGACCTATCTGGAACAGCAATTTGGTGCGGATTATCGGGCCTATCAAGCGGCCGTACCGCGCTGGTTGCCGCGGCCGGGCGCGCGGCTGGTATTACCGGCCGAAGTCACTGTGAAGCCGCGTTATGTGTTCAATGGTGTACGTGACATCAGCCTGCTCATCCTCGCCTATCCCCTGTGTGAACTGGTGCGTGTTGCGCATCTGAGCGGCTGGCTGCCGAGCTTTTACCGCCTCTGGTGAAACACCCTTAACACGCGCGCCGTCCTCAATCCGTCAGCTTTCTGGCCGGTTGTGGACGATGCGATAATTTTGCCATTCGAAGAGCATCAAATCAGGAGCTTCCCCATGTCAGCGGATATTCTTCCCTCCGACACCAAGCTTGAATATGTCAGCCTCGCCGCAGCACGAAAGATGAGCGGCCTTCGGCTGGTGCTCGGTCAATACACCATCCCCGGGCCGTGGCGCGAGGCCTGCAAAGGGCTGTTTCACGTCAAAGGCCTCACCTACACCCGCGTGGTGACCGCCGACGAGGGCAAATCCGATCTGGCTTTAGGCATGGATGCTTCTCAAACTGAACTGGTCGCCTGGACCGGCCAGCCGAGTGCGCCGGTCGCTGTCTGGAACGACGAACGACCGCGTTCGAGCTGGGTGGACCAACTCAATCTCGCCGAGCGTTTAAACCCCGAACCGCCTCTCATCCCATCCGATATTACCGAGCGCGTCCTTGCGTTCGGACTCATCAACGAACTGGCCGGCGAAAAAGGCCTAGCCTGGGAGAAGCGGGTGTTATTGGTGCATGGACCGCTGACCGCGATGCCAGCGGGCGCTGAAGGTCGCGCATTTTTTGAACATCTTGGGGCTAAATATGGTTATTCCCCGGCCGCCGCGCTAGCCGCCGCTCAACGCATCGTGGACATCCTGAATACATTCGATGCGCAACTGGCGAGCCAGAAACGGGCCGGGCGAGAATATCTGGTCGGCGATCGTTTTTCTGCGGTGGATATCTATTGGGCGACCTTCTGCGGTTTGCTCGACCCGATGCCTCCAGAGCGCTGCCCGATGGCAACATCCTTTCGGGGCGGCGCCTATGGCAACGACAATCCCGACGTCGCGCGCGCCCTCACCCCAGCGCTGCTCGCCCACCGCGATAAAGTTTATGAGCGACATCTCGAACTGCCGATTGTGTTTTAGGCGCCCGGAACGACCTGAACAAAGCCGATGGGGGGCGGTCAAGGCTGACGATGTAACGTCACCTTGAGCCCGTGTCGGTTGGCGAGCGAGGATCCTTCGCCCTCAGCAAGCCGTTCGCCAGTTGCCTTGATAACCTTAACCAGCAAACCGAACTAACGGATTATTAACCCAAAAATGTGTATCCTGCGCGCCATTTAATCTGACTCGTTCTGCACCACGCATGGCCTCTGTGACGCTCGCCTCCAACGGTCTACGACTGCCTGACTGCGCTGATTATGTCGGCCCGTTGTGTGCTTCGCCTTTGAGCGCGCTGAACGATGGCAGCGCGCGTGCCCGCCTTGTTAGCCAGGGTTATGTGTTTTTGCGCGGACTGTTGCCACGCGAACAAGTGTTGGCACTGCGCGAGCTCTATTTTTCCCGTTTCCCGCTGAGCTTTGTGCAGCACGGCGACCGCCGTCGCGCCGCGTTCTCAGGCACCGAGCCGCAGGGACTGCCGCCCTACGGCACCCGTGGTCATCCGGCTTACGATTTTGTACGGCTACCCGAATTCAGCGCCTTCGCCGCACACCCGCTTCTGCGCGGCGCGGCCGAGGCGACCCTGGGCGGGCCGGCACAACGACTGCATCGCACGCCGGTTCGCCACTTTCTGCCGGGTCGAGCGGCGGCGTCCCGCGCCCATATCGACGGCACTTATGTGCAGGGGCAAGCCAATGACATTGTCACGCTGTGGGTACCGCTGGGCGATTGTCCGATAACCAGCGGTGGCTTGGTCTACCTCGAAGATTCCCATCGCGAAAACACCATCGAAAAAAGCACCCGCGAGCTGGCCCCTCACGACCGCCCCGGCGACCGCCGGCCGTTGACCCACGATCTGCAATGGATGGCTGAACACACCCGCAAGCGCTGGCTGATCACCGACTACGCGGCCGGCGACGTGGTCATTCACTCGCC
>JAYUQF010000439.1:0-8981 GCA_043756885.1 Pseudomonadota bacterium | reverse complement strand
CCGAGCCGGTTTCAACTTGAGTCCACGAGATCTTGGAGCGTGCTCCGCGACAGTCACCGCGTTTGGTAACGAAGTTGTAGATCCCACCGCGACCTTCCGCGTCGCCCGGATACCAGTTCTGCACGGTCGAGTATTTGATCGCGGCATCATCCAGCACTATCAGTTCAACAACCGCCGCATGAAGCTGATTTTCATCGCGCATAGGCGCGGTGCAACCTTCGAGGTAACTGACGTATGCGCCCTCGTCGGCGATAATCAGGGTGCGCTCGAACTGACCGGTGTTCATGGCATTGATGCGGAAATAGGTCGATAACTCCATCGGGCAGCGGGTGTTCTTCGGGATATAAACGAAGGACCCGTCGGTGAATACCGCCGAGTTAAGTGCTGCGTAGTAGTTGTCGGCCACCGGCACCACAGTGCCTAGATATTTGCGCACCAGCTCTGGATATTCGCGCACCGCTTCGGAAAAAGAGCAGAAGATCACACCCGCCTCGGCCAGCTTGGCGCGAAACGTGGTGTGCACTGACACGCTGTCAAACACGACATCAACGGCAATACCGGCCAGCATCTTCTGCTCTTCAAGCGGGATGCCAAGCTTTTCGTAGGTCTCCAACAGTTTGGGATCGACCTCGTCGAGACTCTTGGGCCTGTCCTGCGCCGACTTCGGAGCGGCGTAATAGGAAATTGCCTGGAAATCTATGGGCGGATAGTGAACATGGGCCCATTTTGGCTCGCGCATGGTTTGCCAGCGGGCAAAAGCTTTCAGACGCCACTCCAGCATCCACTCGGGTTCGTCTTTTTTGGCCGAGATCAAGCGAATAGTGGCTTCGTCCAAGCCGGGCGCAACCGTGTCGGATTCAATGTCGGTGACAAATCCGGCTTCGTAATGCCGATCAACAAATTCGGCGACGTCCTGGGCATTGCTCGCCATCGGAGAATAATCCTCTAGGTGCGGCCTTAAAGGCTGAAGCTCTCGCCGCAGCCACAGGTGGCGGCGACGTTGGGGTTGGCAAAGCGAAAACCTTCGTTCAGACCTTCGCGGGAAAAATCGACTTCGGTGCCGTCGAGGTATTTGAGGCTCAGTGCGTCGACCACCACGGCCACGCCGTGGGATTGGAACACCTGGTCTTGCTCCAGCACATCTTTGGCCATTTCGACCACATACATATAACCCGAGCATCCGGTTGGTTTGACCGCCAGGCGCAGCCCGGCAGCGGGTTCGCGGCTCAAAAAATCGCGCACGCGATGGGCGGCGCGTTCGGTCAGGGTGATTGCCATCTGTCTCTCTCTGTAGAGCGTTATACGCTTAGACGGCTGCCTCGGGACGCAGCTCGCCGGGGTGACCTTCTTTTAGACGGTGCAGGGTCTGCACGCCCTTCTGTCGGACCAGCTGATCGAGGCTGACACCGCTCAGAAAATCGCGGATCTGATTGGACAGGTCTTCCCACAGGTCGTGGGTGAGGCAACGCTGATCACCCTGGCAGTTGCGACGACCACCGCAGCGGGTGGCGTCCACGGTTTCGTTGACCGCATCGATGACATCCGCCACGGATATTGCCGAGCCTGGACGGCCGAGTTTGTAACCACCGCCGGGCCCACGCATGCCGTCGACCAGGCCGTTGCGGCGCAGGCGCGCAAAGAGCTGTTCGAGATAAGACTGGGAAATGCCTTGACGATCAGCGATCTCCGCCAATGAGACCGGCCCACGGTCGTAATGCAGGGCCAAGTCCAGCATTGCAGTAACCGCATATCTTCCGCGTGTTGTGAGTCTCATGGGCCCTTACCTCCTGGGTTAGCTCGGACGTTTATCCGAGTAAAACGCTCGGCAATTCTCACGTACCCGACTAATTTGGTCAAGTATTCGTGACGGGCCGATCCTCAGGAGTTGACGGGTGCCTCACTTGCAGCGCGAGCGACGGTCTCGGCGGCTTCGACACGGGACCGCAGTTGCGTAATTTCGAGTTCGACGTCACGCGCATGATCGAGCAGTGAATCAAGCGCTTGAGACACCGGGTCGGGCATATTCGGCACCTGGCCGTAGGCATCAAAGCCCAATTTGCGCGCGGTTTCGGCACGTTGCCGGAATTTTTCGTCGACCGCCTGCACCACACGTCCGGGGATGCCAACGACCGTGGCATTGGCTGGCACATCCCGCACCACAACGGCGTTGGAGCCGATACGGGCGTTGGCGCCAACTGTGATGGGGCCCAGCACTTTAGCGCCGGCACCGATCACAACCCCGTTTTCGAGGGTCGGATGCCGTTTGCCCTTCTCCCATGTAGTGCCGCCGAGGGTCACACCATGGTAGAGAGTGCAATCGTCACCGATTTCGGCGGTTTCACCGATCACGACTCCCATGCCGTGGTCAATAAAAAAACGACGGCCGATGGTGGCGCCCGGATGGATCTCAATCCCGGTCAGGAAACGTGCAATATGGGACAGCAAACGCGCCGCCCATTTGAAGCCAAAACGCCACAGTTTGTGACTGATGCGATGGACCAGAACCGCGTGTACACCGGGGTAGCAGGTCAGGATCTCCAGCGCGTGGCGGGCGGCCGGGTCGCGCTCGAAAACACTGTTTACGTCTTCTTTGATGCGCTCAAGCATGCTGTGCACTCCCCGCTTATACCGACAAGCATAGTCCGACCTGGAGAAGTTCGTCCCGCCTGCGCAGCCGTTGGACACGCTCGCGCGACCTTGTGCCCGACGCGGCCGGGCAGTATATCGTGGTCGGACGGATACCGACGATAACGCTGGTGCGACCGACCAGACGGTGGCTTGTGCCGATGGTGGGACTCGCGCGCAGCCGGTTGGCTGGCGCACCGCCCAAGGATATTCCCGTCAGTGCAGCTTGAGCACCTGAGCACGCAATTTGTCTGCTGCACTGCTAGCTTCCGCCAGACGGTCTCGCTCCTTGTCCACCACTGCAGCGGGTGCCCGCTCAACAAATGCAGCGTTTGCGAGATTGGCTTGGGCGCGGCTGATCTCGCCTTCCAGGCGTTCCAATTCCTTGGTCACGCGGGCCAGCTCCGCGTTTTTGTCGATCAGGTTGTCCAGGGGGACCAGTATCGTCATTGCGCCGGCCAGTGCGGTGGCAACATCACCCGGGACGTCGGGCGCTGGCGCGACGGGTTGTGTACGCGCCAACTGCTCAACGATGCGGTGGTGTGCGGCCAACCAGGCACGCTCGTCGTTGCTGCCTTCGCGAGTAAAAATCGGCAGCCGGGTCGACGGCTCTATGTCGTACTCGGCGCGGATCCGCCGCACCCCGAGCACAAATTCCTTTAACCAACCACATTGCACCTCGTCGGCAGGGGCCGCAGGGTAAGCGTCGATGCGCGGGTACTCTTGGTTCATGATGGTAGCCGCGTCGCTCCCGCTCATGGTGCTGAGTTTGAGCCAGATCTCCTCCGTAATGAACGGCATAAAAGGATGCAGTGCACGCAACGCGCCATCCAACACCTCAATCAGGGTCGCGCACACGCCGTCTTTGCGTGCCGCAGTAGCCTCATCGTCGTACAGCGTGACCTTGGCCATCTCGATGTACCAGTCGCAGTACTCGTCCCAGATAAAGTCGTATAACGCCTGCGCGCCCAGGTCAAAACGATAGTCGATGAAGCCCTCGCGCACACGCGCTACGGTGGCGCGGAACTGGCTCTTGATCCAGCGCTCGGGCATGTCCATCACGCATGCGGTAGCGGGTGTGTCACCCCGATGTTGTTCGCACACCATCAATACAAAGCGCGCGGCATTCCAGATTTTGTTGCAGAAATTCCGGTAGCCGCCTATGCGGCCGAGGTCGAAACGAATATCGCGGCCCTGGGTTGCCATTACCGCGAAGGTGAAACGCAAAGCATCGGTGCCGTGAGCGTTTATGCCTTGCGGGTACTGGCGACGGGTGTCGGCCTCAATGCGTGGCGCATCTTCGGGGCGCATGAGCCCACTGGTGCGTTTGCTGACCAAGGTCTCGAGGTCGACGCCATCGATGAGATCGATAGGGTCGATGATATTGCCCTTGGACTTCGACATCTTGTTGCCGTCGGCATCGCGCACCAAGCCGTGGATGTAGACCTCGCGAAACGGCACATCACCCATGAACTTCATGCCCAGCATGATCATACGGGCGACCCAAAAGAAGATGATGTCAAAGCCCGTAACCAGCACGCTGGTGGGGTAAAAGCTTGCAAGTTCCGGGGTCTTTTCCGGCCAACCGAGGGTCGAAAACGGCCACAGTGCGGAGGAGAACCAAGTGTCGAGCACATCGGCGTCCTGCCGCAGCACAAGCTCTGGCCCTAAGCCGCAGCGTGCACGCGCGTCGGCCTCGTCATGACCCACATAAATATTACCGGCCTCGTCGTACCAGGCTGGGATCCGATGACCCCACCATAACTGCCGGCTGATGCACCAATCTTCAATGTTGCGCATCCACTCGAAATAGGTTTTGGCCCAGTTGTCTGGAATAAAACGAATGCGGCCATCTTCAACCGCAGCAATCGCCGGAGCGGCGAGCGGTTGGATCTTCACGAACCATTGGTCGGTCAGGTAGGGTTCGACGATCGCTTGGGTGCGATCACCGCGCGGCACCATGAGTTTGTGCGGATCGGTGCGCACCAGCAGCCCCAGGTTTTCGAGTTCAGCCACAACACGTTTGCGCGCCTCGAAACGATCCAGGCCACGGAAACGTTCCGGCGCGTTGTCGTTGATGGCTGCGTCATCGGTGAAAATATTGATGATAGGCAGAGCGTGGCGAAGGCCCACGGCGTAGTCGTTAAAATCATGAGCAGGCGTAATCTTGACGCAGCCCGAGCCAAATTCCGGGTCGACGTACTCATCGGCGATGATCGGAATGCTGCGCTCGGTGAGGGGCAACACAATGTCCTTGCCGATAAAGCGTCGATAGCGGTCGTCAGCCGGATGAACGGCCACCGCGGTATCGCCGAGCATGGTCTCCGGACGGGTGGTGGCAACCACCAGGTGGCCACTGCCATCGGCGAGCGGATAGCGCAGGTGCCACAGAAAACCGTCCTCTTCTTCAGCCACCACTTCCAAATCGGATATAGCGGTGTGCAACACGGGATCCCAATTGACCAGTCGCTTACCGCGATAGATCAGGCCCTCGCTGTACAAAGAAACGAACACCTCCCGCACGGCGCGCGATAGTTCATCGTCGAGGGTAAAACGCTCGCGACTCCAGTCCATGGCTGCGCCCATACGGCGCAACTGTCGGGTGATGGTGCCGCCGGATTGCTCCTTCCACGCCCAGACTGCTTCGACAAAACGTTCACGGCCGAGGTCATGGCGCGAGAGGCCGCGCTGAGCGAGCTGACGCTCCACCACCATCTGGGTTGCGATGCCAGCGTGATCGGTACCACATTGCCACAGCGTGTTATCACCGCACATACGGTGATAACGAGTCAGGGCGTCCATCAGCGTGTCCTGAAACGCATGGCCCATATGCAGACTACCGGTTACGTTCGGCGGTGGTAGCGCGATGCAATAAGGTGAACCCTGGCCGGTGGGTGAAAAATATCCGGCTTGTTCCCACGCTGCGTAGCGGTTTTGTTCCAGGCTGCGCGGGTCGTATGTTTTGTCCATCGCCATGGGCTTGTTCGCTTCTGTTTCTGCGAGCACTACGCGGGTTGGCGGCGCGCCCTGCTCGCGTTGCAATTCGACTTTGAGTTCGGCCACCGCTGCAACGACGCCGGCGCTCACCATCTGTTTGATTTCTTGCGCCAAGCTCGCGAGCTGCCTCTCGTCCAGGGCGGGTGGCGGCGCCGCTACGGAAGTGACTCGCCGCAATGCTGCGATGTCGATTTCTTCGACGAGGCGCGGCGGCGGTCCGAGTTCAAGCGGTTCATCCAAGCGTGGCGGCCGCGTGACTCGCCCCGTCGTTGCATCGTGCTCGGACACTTCAGCGGCTGACCTTGTGCGTATTCAGAGGAAACCCACGGTCCTGGTAATACCGATAGCGAAGCCGCGCCGCGCCGCGCGTGTCGTCGTCGTAACCCGCTGATTCGATCACGCGTCCATAACGACTCGCCAGTTCCGGCACGGCGAGAGCCAGATTGACCAGCACGTCGGGTTGCAGAGTGTCGACTGCCGCGCAGCCGATGATCACGCGTGATAACGGCGTAGCTTGCGCTGCCCGCGCATGAGGAACAAAGCTGGTGTCCTGGAATAACCACAGCAGTGCGTCGAAAACTTCGGCCTGGGCCTCGTCGTCACACTGAACATAAACGCCATGGCCCTGCTGCCAGGCTTTTTCGACGATGCGGCACATCATGCGGCCGTGGTCCGCCGCACAGGGCGGTTCTATGACGTAGAAGTCGACTCGTGTCATGGTTCACGCGCGGTCGGCTCGCGCCAGGATGTACTCCAGGAGCAGCGGTAAGGGTCGGCCGGTGGCATATTTGTTTTTGCCACTGCCCCAAGCCGTGCCGGCGATATCGAGATGCGCCCACCGGTAGTCCTTGGTAAAACGTGCCAGGAAACACGCGGCGGTGATGGCGCCAGCGTTGCGCCCACCCACATTGGCCATGTCAGCGACTGGGCTGTCGAGTTGTTTCTGGTAATCGTCCCACAGTGGCAAGCGCCAGGCGCGGTCGCCGCTGCGCTGACCGGCGTTGAGCAGCGCTTCAGCCAGTTCATCGTTGTTACTCAGCAGTCCGCTGGCATGCTCACCAAGCGCCACCACACACGCCCCCGTCAACGTCGCGATGTCGATCACCACATCGGGCTCGAAGCGGGCGCTATAGGTCAATGCATCACACAGGATCAGGCGGCCCTCGGCGTCGGTATTGAGGATTTCGATGGTCTGACCGGACATGCTGGTCACCACATCGCTCGGCTTGCTGGCATTACCATCGGGCATGTTCTCGGTGGCCGGCACCACACCGACAACATTGACCGCAGGCGCGATCTCGGCCACCGCCGCCATCACCCCCAGCACACTCGCCGCGCCGGTCATATCAAATTTCATTTCGTCCATTGCCGCGCCAGGCTTCAGTGAGATGCCTCCCGAGTCGAAGGTCACGCCTTTACCCACCAGCACAATGGGCTTGGCGCCGTCGTCACGACCCTTGTACTCGAGGGTGATGAGCTTCGCGCTCTGGCGCGAACCACGGGTGACCGACAGCAGCGCCCCCATGCCCAGCGCTTCCATGTCCGCTTCTTCCAGCACGTGGTAGGTGAGCGAATCGTGTTTGGCGGCGAGCGCTTGCGCCTGTGCGGCGAGATAACTCGGAGTGCAGTGATTGGCCGGGCGGTTGGCCAGGTCCTTCATGAAATTTGTGCCAGAGACCTTGGCCCGCGCCAGCGCGAGTGCGGCGCGCGTATCGGTCACAGCTTTTTCGTCGACTAGCAAGGTGATCCGCGTCAGGCCGTGGCCCTGCGCTTTCGACTTGAATTCTGTGAAGCGATAGGTGCTGGCGGCAAAGCTGGACAGATGCTGGTCGACCAGCCAGCGCAGGTCGCGACCTTTGACTGTGACGTCGAGCAAGGTACTCGTAGCGTTGCGCAGCGAGGCAGCCTTCAGCGCTTCGACTGCCTTGCCGAGCAACTTGTGATAGTCCTCCGGGACTATGCCCTCGCGTTTACCCAGACCCACCAGGAGCACACGCTCAGCATCAATACCGCTGACCTCGGGCAGCAATAGACACTCGCCAACTTTGCCGCTTACGTCACCACGCGCGACGATGCGCGTCAGCGTGCCGCGCGAGGCACGATCGAGATCGCCAGCCCGTTCGCTCAGTATGCGACCGACGTGCACCCCGACAATGATGCAGGGCGTCTTGTGCTTACGCGCTGGCCCGTGCTTGACCGAAAATTCCATAGATTTGCTCGCCGTGAGAAGATTGCGGTGGTCACCATAATCACGCGCCTGGGTCAGACCTGTGCGGTCGCCTGCGGCGTCGCGGCAGTTTATGCGTTTGCGTGATGACGCGCAAAGCGCCACGCCCCGGCATCACGAAACAAGCATGCATACAATCGTTCATCAATGCCGAACTCCACGAGCGACTCCTCGCGTTGGCGCGAAGCTGGGCCCGCGCGCCGCTGCGTGACATGAAAATTCTCGATCGCTACATCCGGCGCAATGTCATCGCCACGACCGTGACTGTGCTGATAGTCCTGCTCGCGATTTTTTCGTTCTTCAGCTTTTTAGATGAAATCGAAGACCTCGGCCACGGTAACTACGGTCTGCCGCAGGTCGTAATGGTGGTCTTGCTGCGCTTACCGGTATTGGCCTATCAGCTGTTTCCCATTGCGGCGCTGTTGGGCGCCCTGATCGGCCTGGGTGGCATGCTGGAACGCAACGAAATAGCGGTTATCCGCTGCGCTGGTGTTGCTCGTCGGCGCGTGGTGTGGTCAGTGATGAAGGCTAGCCTGATAGTGGTGGCGCTCGCGGTTTTCCTCGGCGAGTTTGTTGTTCCGCCGGCCGAAATGCAGGCACGCGAGTTGCGCTCCTTATCAACTTCCGACCGTTCGTCGTCGAGCTCGCGGCACGGCTTCTGGGCGCGCGACGGCAATTCCTACATCAATATCCGCGAGATGCTACCAGGCGAGCATTTTCGCGATATCCGTATCCTGGAGTTCGACGAGGGCAACCATCTACTGCGCTCGACCCACGCAGAATCGGCGCAAGTGCAGGATGGGACATGGCAGCTTGCTAAGCTGCGCCAGACTGATTTTGGCGGTGCCGTGCCGGTAGTCCGCGAATTGGCGGTCACGACTTGGGATTCGCTGTTGGACCCGGTTCTCATCGGCCTGGTGGCGATCAATCCCGGGACGCTATCGTCGTTGGAGTTGTTCCGCTACGTGCGTTTTGTCGAGAGCAACGGCCAGAACGCGGAACGCTGGAAACATGCCTTGTGGGTCAAACTCGCTTATCCCTTAGCGGCAGCCGTGATGGTCTATCTCGCTATTGCGCTGGTGTTAGGCGCGTCCCGCTCGGTGAGTGCGGGACGGCGTATTTTGATCGGGGC
>JAYUQF010000438.1:0-8993 GCA_043756885.1 Pseudomonadota bacterium | reverse complement strand
GACCCCTCATCCGGGGGAAGCGGCCCGCCTGGCGGGTGTCGCCACCAAGGTCATACACGAAGACCGCTACGCTGCCGCGGCCGCACTTTGCCAGCGCTTTGGTGGGGTGGTGGTGCTGAAGGGGGCAGGCACGGTAGTCGCTGCACAAAACGAGCTGCCGGTCGTGGTACGGGATGGCAATCCTGGCATGGCGAGTGGTGGCATGGGCGACGTGCTGACAGGCGTAATTGCCGGGCTGTTAGCCCAAGGCATGGCGCCGCGCCTGGCGGCGGTAAGCGGGGCCAGTGTGCATGGTCATGCTGCCGATCGCGCTGCGCTCGCTGGTGAGCGTGGTCTGCTGGCTGGCGATCTGCTGCCTCACCTGCGTGCGGCGGTGAACCCGTCGTTGTAATGGCGACCACGGTCAGCCTTCAAGTTGCAAGCGCCCACGCAATGCAAGCCCTGGGCGGGCGTCTGGCGCACTGCTGCAGTCCGGGCGTGCGCCTCTATCTTTCCGGCGATCTCGCCGCGGGTAAAACCACGTTCGTGCGGGGTTACCTGCGGGCGCTTGGTCACGCAGGCGCGGTCAAAAGCCCGACTTTTACGCTGGTCGAGACCTACGAGCTGACGAGTCGGGTTGTGCATCATTTTGACCTTTACCGCTTGGCCGCCGCCGAGCTGGACTTCATCGGTATCGAGGACTACTTCGACGCCGACGCTGATTGCCTGGTTGAGTGGGCCGAGCGCGGTGCACCGGTGCTGCCGGTGCCGGATCTGACATTGACCCTGCGGGTGGCCGATGGCGGACGCGAGGTGCAACTGGAGAGCCATGGGATTCGCGGCGATGAGATTGTTTTGATTTTTCTTAATCAATAATTACAGCAGCTTGTGTGACCAACATAAATTTAACTTGAATTAGATGATGTAACCCGTCCAAAATATAGCCATCTTTGAGAATGCCCCGCTCCGCCGATGCCCTGGCTGATTTTTCTCATTCTCGTATTACTCAACGCCGGCGCTTGCGCTGTCGAAGTCAGCGCCATGCGGGCCCATCGCACGGCCACCAGCACGCGTCTGGTTTTTGATGTTTCCGCGCCTCTCCAGTACGCCGTACGCAGCATGACCCAACCCCAGCGCCTGGTTGTGGACTTCAAAAACGCCAAAGCGCGCCGCTTGCTGACTGCCAACTTGACGGGCACCGGCATCAAACACATCCGCCAGTTCATACAGAGTGATATTGGCCTGCGAGTGGTGATAGAGCTAGCCGCAGCCAGTCGGGTTGAGTCGCGGCTGCTGGCGCCCAGCAAGGGGGCGGGTTATCAGCTTGAGCTGATCTTCAATAACGGCGCTGCGGTTAGTGCGCGCAGTGGCCGCGCCGGCCATCCGCTACCCCTGCGCCCGGCCAGCGCGCCAGTCGTTAGCGGCGCAATCACGTCAGCGCGTGTCAACACCAACCCACCTGCGTCCATCAGCGTCGCTAAGCCCGTGGTGGCCAAAGCTGTGACCGCAACAGCGGCGCCCACGCCTCGCGCGCGGGTGTCGCGAGAACTGGTGGTCGCGATTGACGCCGGGCACGGCGGTCAGGACGTCGGCGCAGTGGGCCCGAGCGGCGCGTATGAAAAAGACATCGTACTGGCGGTGGCACGCGAGCTGGCGGGCTTGATCGATCGCCAGAGCGGCATGCGCGCGGTCATGACCCGCGACGGCGATTATTTTCTGCCACTGCGTACGCGCATGGACCGCGCCCGCGCCAAACGTGCCGACCTGTTCATCTCGATTCACGCCGACGCCGTCAACGACCGTCGTGTGCAGGGTTCGTCGGTTTATGTACTGTCACAACGGGGCGCCAGTAGTGAAGCCGCCAAGTGGCTGGCGGCCAATGAAAACGCCGCAGACCTGGTCGGCGGAGTCAGTCTCGACGACAAGGACCGGATGCTGAAATCGGTCCTGCTGGACCTCTCCCAGAGCGCGTCCCTGGATGCCAGTACCGAGCTGGCAAGTGCGGTGCTGGGCGGACTGCGGGATGTCGGACGGGTTCATCAACGGCGTGTGCAGCATGCCGGATTCATGGTGCTCAAATCGCCGGACATTCCGTCGATCCTGGTCGAGACGGCTTTTATCTCAAATCCGACCGAAGAAAAGCGGTTACGCAGCGCGGCCTATCGACAGAAGCTGGCGCGCTCAATTTTTAACGGCATTTTGCGCTTCAACGCCGGCCGCGTGCGCAGCGCTCCACGGCCGGTCGAGCAGGTGATAGCCGATGCTGGCGCCAGCGACAGGCGTCGCCACCGAGTGTCGCCGGGCGAGACTTTGTCGGGCATTGCCAGCCGCTATGAGGTCAGTATCAACACCCTGAAGCGGGCTAACGATATCGATTCGGAGATGGTGCGCGCTGGTTCAACCCTGCGTATTCCCTGAAGCAGCTGACGGAGACCGTTCAATTTCCTGAGCGGCGATTCACTACACTAAGCACCATGCAAGCCGCGGCGCGTTCCATCCTTCCGCTCTCAGACCACTTGATCAATCAGATCGCAGCGGGTGAAGTGATTGAGCGGCCGGCCTCCGTCATCAAAGAATTGGTTGAAAACAGTTTTGACGCAGGCGCCACTCGCGTTGATATCGATATTGGTGAAGGTGGGCTTGAGTATATGACCGTCACGGATGACGGCAGCGGCATGGTCGGGGCTGAACTGGCTGCGGCTCTGCGGCGCCATTGGACGAGCAAAATCAGCGCTGTCGGTGACCTTGCCAGCCTCGTATCGCTGGGCTTCCGCGGCGAGGCCTTGGCCAGTATCAATTCAGTTGCGACCGTGGAAATCATTACCCGTCGGCGTGGCGATGCTCACGGCTGGCGGCTGCTCGTGGCGCCCGGCCAGACACCGGAAGCGCCGGTGCCGTATCAGGCCAATATCGGCACCCGTATCACGGTGCGCGAACTATTCCATAACGTGCCGGCACGGCGGCGTTTCCTTAAGCGCGCCCGAACTGAATTCCTGCATATTCAGCAGCTGGTACGTCAACTTGCTTTCGCTCGGCCTTCGGTGGCGGTGTCATTGAGTCAGGCCGGCAGCCGTGGCCTGCGGCTACCGGCGGCGGAATTGGGGCGGGATAGTCCGCGCTGGCGCAGTTTGTTGGGTGCGCCCTTCATGGCGGCGGCACAGTTTGTCGAGCTCGAAGCTCACGGCCTCAGCGTGCGTGGTTGGGTGGGCGGAGCGGAGCAGGCGCATAATTTGTCAGATGGCCAGTTTCTATCTTTGAACGGCCGCTACGTGCGCGATAGACAGCTTGCCCATGCGGTGCGTCTGGCATTTGGTGAGTCGATCCCGACCGGCCGTTTTCCGGTTTACGCCTTGGCGGTGACGCTGACACCGGCCGGAGTCGACGTCAACGTCCATCCCGGTAAACTCGAAGTGCGTTTTGCCGACGTGCGCGCCGTGCACGATTTGTTGTATGTCGCCGTGCGCCGCGCCTTGGAAGGTGCACGTCAACCCGCACTCGCCGAGGCAGCGCAGGCAACGATAGCTGAGCCCGTTGCTCACTACACCGAGCGGACAACGGTCCATCACGCACCCAGTCGCGGGTCAGCCTCGCCACGCTCAGGGCAGATCGGCCAACCGCTTGCTCTAATTGATGAACGCTACCTTCTTTACCGCGACAACACCGAGGTGCGCTCACTTGATCTGCGTGTCGCCTGGACAGAGGTGCTGAAGCGCCGCCTGCTGCCGCAACACGCGGCGAGCAGACCCCTGCTCATCCCTGAGCGCATCGCTGCGGGCAGCTTTATATGGAGGCACTTCAGCGTCGCGCGACTGTGTACCTACGGCTTCGAGATCGATGACCTGGGGCCGGCTGGCCACCTGTTACGGACCGTGCCGGTGGTCCTGCCCGAATTGTCCTGGGCCATATTTTTTGCACAACTCGCGCAACCCGGCAACGGTGCAGACGGTGAGCGATTTGCGCAGGCCGCGGCCGCGGCGGTCGTCGTTGGAAATCATGGCCAGGCCTCGCGCCGTATGCTTGATGCGCTTGAACAAGGCGCGTGGGCATGTGGCCTCACGTTGGCCACTTTGGCAGTGGTGATCGATGGCCAGCTGCTCGCGGGGCGTGGTGCCGCTCGTGAATGACAACACCGAACCGCTGCTGTTTCTCATGGGGCCAACCGGTGTGGGCAAGAGCGCGCTGGCGATGGCGTTGGCCGCACGCTTGCCAGTGGAAATTGTCAGTGTTGATTCGGCGCAGGTCTATTGCGGCTTTGATATCGGCACCGCAAAACCCAGTCCCGCTGCGCGTCGCCGCGTCCCCCATCACTTGTTAGATATCTGTGCGCCTAGCGCGGCTTATTCCGCCGCGCAGTTTCGCCTCGATGCACAAAGCGCGATCGCCGCGATTCGTGCGCGAGGTCGCACGCCGCTTATGGTCGGTGGCACGGGTTTGTATTTTCGAGCCTTTGAACGAGGTCTGGCTGATCTGCCCGCGGCGGACCCGCAGGTGCGCGCCAGACTGCAAGCCGAGTTGGTGAACAGCGGGGCACATGCCATGCATGCGCAACTAGCGGTAATAGACCCACGCGCAGCCGCACGTATCCACCCGAACGATCCGCAACGTTTGGTGCGTGCGCTGGAAGTGCACGCCATGACGGGGATCTGCCAATCAGATCTTTGGGAGCGCCAACCAAGCGCACCCCATGTGGGGCAGATCGTGAAACTGGTGGTCGCACCCACCGATCGCACTTGGTTGCATCAACATTTGGCGTTGCGGTTTAATCTCATGCTTGAGCGCGGTTTGATCAACGAAGTTCGCGCGTTACGTGATATTGGAGGGTTGAACGCAAACACACCGGCCATGCGAATCGTCGGATATCGCGAAGTTTGGCGCTATTTGGCCGGAGACTATTCGCGTTCTCATATGGTCGAAACAGGCATCGCCGCCACGCGCCAATTAGCCAAACGACAGCTCACGTGGTTACGGCGCGAATCTGACTGCACATGGCTCGATTGCACCGACTCGACGCTTTTTGACCGTGCAATGCGCACAATACGTGAGCGGGTCATTTTCAAGCGCGACGGTTCTGATCTAGAGTAGCGTCGCAGCACGTACATAATAACGATTGAAGTCCGCGAAACTTTAGAGCTCGCGCGGTTCTCTCACCCGGTATAACAACAACAAGGGGCATGTCATGAGCAAGGGTCAATCACTCCAGGAACCCTACTTAAATGCGTTGCGCAAGGAGCGCGTGCCAGTCTCAATTTATTTGGTCAACGGTATTAAGTTGCAGGGACAGATCGAGTCTTTTGATCAGTTTGTCATTCTGCTCAAGAACTCCGTCAGCCAGATGGTTTACAAACATGCTATCTCGACGGTAGTGCCAGCGCGCAATGTGCGCTTGCCACGTGCCGACGAAGACGGCGCCGATGGCGAAGGCGAAGGCGAAGCGGCGTAATGCCAGGAACTCGCGCGTTTGTTTGAGCGACCTGCGGGTGGTGATCGTGCGATTTTAGTGCATGTCGCTTTCGGTCAGGGAGCGGCACAAGACGACGATCTGAACGAGTTCCAAGAGCTGGTTGCGGGCGCCGGTGGGCTCGCCGTCGGGGTACTCACTGCGACGCGTGGGGTGGCGGATCCGAAGTTTTTCGTGGGCACCGGCAAAGTCGAAGAGATTGCGGCGGCTTGTCGCACGCAGGAAGCCGACGTGGTGGTGTTTAATCACGATCTATCGCCTGCGCAGGAGCGCAATCTGGAGCGCGCGCTCCAGTGCCGCGTTATTGATCGCACACGTCTCATTCTCGATATTTTCGCGCGGCGCGCGCGCTCGTTCGAGGGCAAACTGCAAGTTGAGCTCGCGCAGTTGCGCCATATGTCGACCCGACTGGTACGTGGCTGGACCCACCTCGAACGGCAGAAAGGCGGCATTGGCTTGCGCGGCCCGGGCGAAACCCAACTCGAAACCGACCGCCGATTACTCGGCGCACGTATCAAGCAGATCAACGAGCGCCTTGCACGGGTAAAGGCGCAGCGCCAACAGAGCGCTCGCGCCAGGCGTCGCGCCCAGCTGTCGACGGTTTCGATCGTGGGATATACCAATGCCGGCAAGTCGACGCTGTTCAATTATCTGACCGGCACCGATGTGTACGCCGCAGACCAATTGTTCGCGACCTTGGATACCACGTTACGCACGCTGACAGTAGCCGGTGAGCATCCGATCATCCTCAGTGATACGGTCGGCTTCATTAGGCGTTTACCGCCAGAACTCATTGCAGCCTTTCAGGCTACCCTGGATGAAACTCGCGATGCGCGCCTGCTGCTGCATGTCATCGACGCCAGCGCTGAGGATCGTGACGCACGCGTTGGTGACGTCATGGCAGTGCTTGAGCGCATCGATGCTGCCAAAGTGCCTGTCATCGAGGTGTACAACAAAATCGACCAGATGCACGACCATCTGCCGCAGATCGAACGTAATGACGAGGGCATTGTGACGCGGGTATGGCTGTCCGCCCGCACTGGCGCTGGGACAGAGCTGCTGCTGAGCGCGATCTCCGAACATCTTAACCAGCATAAGGCGCGGCGATGGCTTAACATCACCCCCGCTGCCGGCCGTGTACGGGCCCAACTCTACGAGATGGGAGCAGTGGTGGATGAAGTTGAATTGCCCAAGGGCGGCTGGCTGTTGGAGGTGATGTTGTCGCAGGCGCGCTGGCAACAATTGCTGCGCCAGCCTTTGGTCGCCACCGATGTTATCGAATTCGATGCCCATGGCACCTTAGCCGATGTCGATCTGGAACAGTTCGCCCTTATGGCCAGTGAGGCCCACGCACAGGGCGTTTAGATTGAACAAGGGTGAACCCCCCCGTACAATCCGCCCCTCACAATCACCCTGCATTCACAGACGGTAAATCAATGGCCTGGAACGATCCTGACGGCAATGAACGCGACCCGTGGGGAGGTCGACGTAAGGATCAGGGCCCACCTGACCTCGACGAAGTCGTGCGCAAGATCCAGGAAAAGCTGGCGGGATGGTTTGGCGGTAAACAACGCCCGCAGCAAGCGGCCCCCGACAACACTTTAGTATGGGGGCTCCTCGCCTTCATAGGCCTGTCCCTGTTGGTATGGGACATGTTTTACATTATCGACCCGGCCGAGCGCGGAGTGGTGTTGCGCTTCGGCAAATACGTCAGCATTTTGCAACCGGGGCCACATATTCGTTTTCCGCGACCAATCGAAGAAGTACGCAAAATCGACGTCGAGCGGATTGAAACCTTGACGACCAATACAACCATGCTGACAGGCGACGAAAACATCGTTGATGTTGAGATCGCCGTGCAGTACCGCATCAAGGACGCCGAAGCCTATCTGTTCCGCATCGCCGATCCGTTGGTTTCGGTGCAACGCGTGACGGAATCGGCTATCCGCGATGTTATCGGCCAACGTACGCTCGATTTTGTCATTACCGAGGGTCGTGCCGAGATCGCAACCCAGGCCCAGACCCTGATCCAGCAAATGCTCGACGACTATAGCTCAGGCGTGCTCATCACCAGCGTCAATATGCAGCCAGCCAAACCACCGGAAGAAGTGAAGGCCTCATTCGACGACGCCATCAAGGCGCGTGAAGACAAAGAACGCAAGGTCAACGAAGGCGAA
Organism: Pseudomonadota bacterium; assembly: GCA_043756885.1. Taxonomy (GTDB): domain Bacteria; phylum Pseudomonadota; class Gammaproteobacteria; genus JADJYF01. The sequence goes on along the minus strand of JAYUQF010000438.1, from coordinate 1,379 downwards.
GCCTACCGTAACGAAGTTGTCGAGCGGGCACAGGGCGAGGGTGCACGCATCCGCTTGGATGCAGAGGCTTACAAAGAGCAAGTAATTGCGCAATCCGAAGGTGAAACCAAACGCTTCACCCAGCTCCTAATTGAATACAACAAGGCACCCGCAGTGACGCGCAATCGACTTTACCTCGATACCATGGAAGAGGTGCTGAGCAGCAGCAGCAAGGTGCTGATGGATAGCAAAAACGGCAGCAATCTGACTTACCTGCCGCTCGACAAATTGATCGGCACCAACCGCACTGGTAGCGCACCGGAAACCACTGACGCCGCCCCTGAGCCGCAACCGTACACGCCAACCCTGGAAGAAAGTCAGCGCGACCGCCGCATCGGTCGTACCCGGGTGGTGCGCTGACATGGCCGCGCGTATCGGCTTGGTCGCCGCATCATTGTTGCTGGTCCTTTATCTGTGCACCTTCAGGGTCTATCAATACGAATTCGCGATTGTCTCGCGCTTGGGTGAGATTCAGTACGCTGATTCCGAACCCGGTCTGCACTTCATGATACCGGTGCTGCAGGACGTGAGGACTTTCGATAAACGTCTGCAGACGCTGGACGCCGAACCGCAGCGATTTACGACCCGTGAGAAAAAAGACGTCATCGTGGATTCTTTCGCGCGTTGGCGGATCAATGACGTGGTCAAGTTCTATAAGTCTTCTGGTGGTGACCCGGCCCGCGCCGGATTGCTCATCTATCAGATGATCAACGACACTTTGCGTAGCGAATTTGGCAAGCGCACCGTGCAGGAAGTGGTTTCCGGCGGGCGCGGCGCGATCATGAAAATTGTGACCGATACCGCCAATGCACGCGCCGAACAGCTCGGCATGGAAATAGTCGACGTACGCCTCAAACGCATCGATTTGCCAACCGAAGTCAGCAGTACAGTGTACGAGCGTATGCGCTCGGAACGCTCCCGTGTGGCGCGTGAGTTCCGCGCGCGAGGCGAGAAGGAGGCAATTACCATCCGCGCCGACGCCGACCGTCAACGCACGATCCTCGCTGCGCAGGCTTATCGGGACGCGGAAGTGCTGCGCGGCGAGGGTGATGCAAAATCAGCTGCAATCTATGCACAGGCCTATAGCCAGAACCCGGAGTTCTATCAGTTTTATCGCAGCCTCAACGCTTACAAATCGAGCTTTAAAAACAAGGAAGACGTGCTGGTACTGCAGCCGGATTCAGAATTTTTCAAATACTTCCAACGCGCCGACGGTGGTTAGCGCGAGTAGCCGCCACCGGCGGCGATGGTGCGCGCGGTGGACATCGAATGGCACAGGAATTTTTCGCGGCGCTGGCCCTCATGCTCGTGTTTGAAGGCATCATGCCGTTCCTTAACCC
>JAYUQF010000437.1:0-3262 GCA_043756885.1 Pseudomonadota bacterium | reverse complement strand
TTATTTTGCTCACCACCTTTACAACGGTACTGGTCGTGCTGGCCGGCTGGGTCGTGATCAAAGATCGCTTGGGCCTGTATATGGGCAGCTTCCTGCTGCTCGAAGGTTTGATGAACGGGGTTTTCGCCGCCCAGGACGCGGTCCTTTTTTACATCTTCTGGGAAGCGATGCTGATCCCGATGTTCCTCATCATCGGCATCTGGGGCGGACCAAAACGCGTTTACGCCACTATCAAGTTTTTCCTCTATACCTTCATGGGCTCGGTGTTCATGTTGGTCGCTTTGCTCTACTTGTATAACCAGGCGGGCAGTTTTGCCATCTCGGCCTTGCATGAGGTGCCACTCACGCTGGCTGAACAACAATGGATCTTTATCGCCTTCCTGTTGGCGTTTGCGGTCAAGATCCCGATGTGGCCAGTGCATACCTGGTTACCGGACGCCCATGTCGAAGCCCCCACGGGAGGCTCGGTTGTGCTGGCCGCCATCATGCTGAAGATGGGTGGCTACGGTTTTTTGCGCTTCAGTATGCCCATCGCTCCCGACGCGTCCGCTTCACTCGATTGGCTCATGATCGCTCTGTCCTTAATCGCCGTGGTCTACATCGGTTTTGTAGCGCTGGTCCAGCAGGACATGAAGAAGCTCATTGCCTACTCGTCTATCTCGCATATGGGCTTTGTCACGCTCGGCATGTTCATCGCGTTTCAGGTCGCGGCAGCGACCGGGGACTGGCACAACAGTGCAGCCGCAGGGATTTCCGGGGCGATGGTGCAGATGATTTCCCACGGCTTTATTTCCGCGGCTATGTTCATTTGTGTTGGTGTGCTTTACGACCGTATGCACTCACGCCAGATCGGTGATTACGGCGGTGTGGTCAACACCATGCCGGTATTCGCAGGTTTCATGATGTTGTTTTCGATGGCTAACGCGGGCTTGCCGGGCACATCGGGTTTTGTCGGCGAATTCCTGGTCATCGTGACAGCCTTTAAGGCCAACTTCTGGTATGCCTTTCTCGCCTCCGCGACCCTGATTTTGGGCGCCGCTTACACGCTGTGGATGTACAAACGCGTGATGTTTGGGGAGGTGGCCAATGCCCATGTTGCGGAACTTCAAGACATCGATGGTCGCGAACGCCTTATTTTGGTGACTTTGGCAGTGGTGGTGCTGCTGTTCGGTCTCTGGCCGGCGCCGCTGTTTGACATGATGAATGCCAGTGTTGATCAGCTGATCACGCAGATCTCGCACTCGAAACTACCCTGAGGCCGCTGGCGATGAACGAGATCTTCACCGTACTACCTGAGGCAACCATGGCGGCTCTGGCCTGCCTGGTATTGCTCGTCGAAGTGTTTCGCGCGCCTGCCAACCGCACACTGACGTTCTGGGCGGCGGCGCTCTCAGTCATTGTAGTGTTGGCTGAACTTGCAGCGTGGTTTCCGGACGGGACGACTTCGGTTTTTCATGGCACCTACCGGGCCGACGTGATGGCCTCGGTGCTGAAAGCTTTCCTGATGGTCATTGTGTTGTTATCGTTTTTTTATGCGCGCGACTATTTCGAGCGACGGGGTCGTTACTTGCCGGAGTTCTACATTCTGGGATTGTTCGCGACGCTCGGTATGATGGTGCTGATCTCCGCCCACAATCTGCTGACTGTCTACCTTGGTCTGGAACTGCTGTCACTGTCCCTGTACGCGATGGTGGCGATGGATCGTGACTCGCCGACTGCGTCGGAAGCAGCCATGAAGTATTTTGTGCTCGGTGCGCTGGCCTCGGGCATGCTGCTGTACGGTATGTCGATACTGTACGGCGTGTCCGGCACCTTGGACCTGAGCGAGCTCGCCAGCCAGGTGTCGGGCGGAAAGTCCCATTTGCTCTATACCTTTGGCCTGGTATTTGTACTCATCGGCCTGGCCTTCAAACTCGGTGTGGTGCCTTTCCATATGTGGGTGCCCGACGTTTACCATGGGGCGCCGACACCGGTGACCTTGTTCATCGGCTCCGCGCCTAAACTCGCCGCGTTTGCGATGGCAATCCGGCTGCTCGCCGACGGACTGGGTAGTCTGGCGTCCGAGTGGCAGATGATGTTGGTGCTGCTGTCTGTAGCCTCGATGGCGATCGGCAACTTGGTTGCCATTGCCCAGACCAACATGAAGCGCATGCTGGCCTACTCAACCATCTCTCATATGGGTTTCCTGCTGCTTGGACTGCTGTCGGCCCAGACTGCCGGTTATGCCGCATCGATGTTCTACGTCATCGTCTATGCGGTGACGAGCATGGGCGCTTTCGGGTCTCTTATCGTTTTGTCGTCGCGCGATTGCGAGTCCGATCGGTTGGCAGATTTTGCCGGGTTGTCCAAGCGCAACCCCTGGATTGCCTTCCTCATGCTTATCATCATTTTTTCCTTGGCCGGGGTGCCACCCTTCGCGGGCTTCTGGGCCAAATGGTTTGTGCTCAAGGAAGTGGTTGCAGCCGGCTATTCATGGCTTGCAATCGTCGCGGTGGTGTTTTCACTGATAGGCGCCTATTACTACTTGCGTGTCATCAAGCTCATGTATTTCGATGAGCCGGACAGCGACGCTCCGCCGATCACAGCGGGTGACGACGTGCGCATGGTTTTTGCCGTCAATGGCCTGACAATCCTGCTGCTCGGTCTGCTGCCCGGCATCCTGATGTCAGTATGTCTGGCCGCCATGTCGTCTTACGGCATCTGAGTGCGCTCGGGCACATGAACGACCTGTACCCTGGCGCGCCATGACAAGCATTTTGTGTTCTTACAATTCAAGTATTAGCCCCTGCCCGGGGCCGATGACCGGTGTTCGATTTTCAGCCTTGATGGTTCACCGGTATTCAGCGCAAGGCACTCTGTCAGCGGGTAAATACTGTGAACATATATGTAGGAAATCTTGCTTATAGCGTCACCGACGACGACCTCCGCGAATTATTCAACGAGTTCGGCGAAGTACGCAGCGCCAGTGTGATCTCCGATAAGGTCACCGGCCAGTCCAAGGGTTTCGGCTTTGTCGAGATGCAGGACAACAGCGCGGCGAACATGGCGGTTAAGGAACTCAATGGTCGGCAGGTCAAGGGTCGTGCCTTGAAGGTCAATGAGGCCAAGCCACGCGAGGATCGACCGCCGCAGCGTCCACGCTACTAAGCAGCGCGCGGCATTTCGCCGCCAGTTGACGACAGCTGGGAGCACTTACCGCCGATTGAGATCGGCGGTAATCCCATGCGCCAGTGGCTCGCCCATGCGCACGCTGCGACCACTG
>JAYUQF010000436.1:0-3271 GCA_043756885.1 Pseudomonadota bacterium | reverse complement strand
GTATGGTGTCAGTTTCACTATGGAGATATCAATGAAGATACAGCCGATAGCTAAGTTAGTCTGGTCCACGGCCTGGGCCGCGATACTTGACTTCCTGTTAGGAATGGTGCCGCTGCGTTGCAATTTTTGGCAATAGCCCCGCTATTACCTGCAAATCGCAGCCTTGCTGCAACCACTCAGGATCACCCTCGGTGTTGACGAGATTATTCTGACCAGGGTCCTTACCGTTACTGCCGTCGATTTTTTGACGGCGGTCAGTACGCCCAACTTTCCTACCTCAGATACTGTTCTCCCGTCGTTCTACTACACGAGGAGCATCACTATTAATCTGCTACCACGCCGCTCGTTGTTTGATTGCGATGACCTGCTCGACGTGTGGGGGCCGCAGCAGGGTGAAGTGATCACAAGGCCGAGGGCGCGAAGCATGCCACGGGCGTGAAAAACCGGCGAGTTTACCGCTCGCCATTCCACGTCGCGACACAACTACGCATTACGAGTCGAGGTGCAGTTTATGAGCTACAAGGATATCGTCGTACAGATAGCTGATGGCCCCGACTGCGAAATTCGCTTGCAGGTCGCTATCGACCTGGCACTACAGCACGACGGCCATCTCACCGGGCTGTATGTGGAACCACCCTTGCCAATGTCTGCATTCCCGGAAATACCGGTGCCGCTGGAAGTGATCGATGCGCAGGAAGCTGCTGCCAAACAATGCGCCGAGGCGCTTGAACTGAAATTCAACCGCGCCACCCGCCAAGCGGGCGTGAGCAGCGAATGGCGTATTTCCCATGCCGATGCCGTGAGTGCGCTTAACGTCAGCGCCCGCTATGCCGATCTCATTGTGCTCGGGCACAGTGAGGATGATGCATTCGGTTGGTTTGATGTGGCCGCCACCAAACATGTTGCGCTCGAATCGGGACGCCCGACCTTGGTGGTGCCCTGCCGAGTGCAAGTTGCATCTTTTGGTCGTCGCATATTGGTGGGCTGGAACGGTAGTCGCGAAGCGGTACGCGCGATACATGACGCTTTGCCTTTACTCAAATGCGCACAATTTGTGCAGGTGGTGGTCATCAATCCGCAGGTCGGCTATGGCGAACATGGCGCGATACCCGGCGCCGATATATGCCTGCACCTCGCGCGACACGGTGTGCAGGCCGAAGCCTATGTTGGCCATGCCGACAATCATGCGGTGGGCGCAGCGCTGCATGCTCAGGCGACAGCCATCGGCGCCGATCTGGTCGTGGCAGGTGCTTACGGCCATTCGCGCTTCCGCGAACTGGTGCTGGGCGGTGTTACCCGCCATTTGCTGCAACACCTGACTGTCCCCATGCTTATGGCGCACTAAGTGCGCGACCAGCCTGACTGCACGAGGGCACAACCGCCATGGCGACTTTGACCGTGGTAGAAGAGATGTTAGGCCTCGAAACCCGCCCGACTGATAGCGAAGGTCCCGCCGACTTTGTGGCCAGCGTCAGGACCAGCAATGGCATGCTGATCCCGCTCGAAGTGCTGGTGCAAACGCGCCTGCACACCAACCCCAGTCGCGCCCATACCGAGCTACTGAAACGCGAATACCGTCACAAGAGTGCCCTGCTTGATGACGACCGTTTTATTGCAGCGTGTCTATGCACTCTTATTTCATCCACACCGGACGCTGCACCCGTCGCACCACATGCTTTGGCCGCCTGTATCAGTGTGCTCGCACCGGCCCGTGTCCCGCGCATTGTCGCTTTCGAGCTGGAAAGCAGCCATGCGGTCATGCTTGCGCTGCTGGCCGAAAGCGATGCGGCAGAACTTCTGATGCACGTTGAAATCAGTACCGCAGCAGGTCACGCTGCGCCGCTCCTGCACAAACTGCGCAAGCATCTGCACGACCATCCGCGCACGCGTCTGGTTGCGGTCATGGGTAATAAGCGCAGTGATGGCACGGCGATAAATTTGTCAGCCGCGGCTGCTCTAATGGGCGAATTAGCAGCAACTGTTGATCTAATCTTCCTGCTGCCGTTGTCCGCTGGCGGCGCTTCAGGCCCGAGTTTTGCCGGCCGACGTTGTTATGACGAACTCGCCGCGCTGCTGATTCAACTCGGCCAGGTACGCCAGGCACCAGGTCTGTTCGGGCCTGCACGTACCAGTACAGAATGGGAACAACCACTGTCCTGGTTGAGTCGCATCATGGTCCGTCTGCCCCAGTGCGACTTGCTGGGACTCGGCCCCGCGGCGCACAGTCGTTTCAACGACGTGTGTTTCAAAAACCATGCGGTTTTATCGGACTACGCTCACGATCTGGCGCGCGGCGGCTTCGCTATCGCGCGGACCTTCGTGACCAGGCCCGCCAATCATTTTATCGATGCCGTTATCCTCAAGCTCGCGAGCGGCCGCGAGGTCGATTTGCCAGCCCTCGCCATGGGTTGCCGGTGCGGCTCGCCGGCGTTTCTCAAAGCCTGCATTCAAACTGTCGATACCCTGCACGCGAGCGGCGCGATCAGCAGTCGTGATGCGCGTCGCGTCGCGCTCAAGGCCGCCAACGATGCGCGCTTCGGTGATATTCATACCGAGCTCGGCTTGCTGCGCAGCGAGGTAAATATTGTGACCCGTTTGCCAGGGCGCTGAACCGCAAACCGGCGGCTTCGCGTCAATATGGCCAGGTAAATTATTTTTGAATTGATCGCAGGTAGATGATGGTTTCGAGTATGCGTCCACGCACCGCAGTCTCGGCACCGAGCGCGGTGCTACCCTTCCAGTTTGAGCCCCACACCGGCATGTCCCGCGTGCCGTGAGCGCCATTGGGACCACGGCCATCGATCGAATCGAAGACGATATTAAAGGGAAAATCACCGCCGTTATTCTTGGCGAGCAATGTCAAATTTGTCGGCTTTTTGTTGAGCAGGCTGGCATAGGGACCATCACCGGTGGCCTGCGGGCCGTGACACACGGCGCAGCTTTCCATGAAGCGCGTCTTGCCGGCGGCTTCGACTGACTCGTCCGCAGCCTCGACCGCGGTTGTGATCATGAGACCGAGCCCCAACACTAGCAGCCTGTCGGACTTAGGACGAATCTGCTGCGACGCTGGGACAGCGGTCCATATATGCGCGCCTTCTCGTTAAATAGCCTTAACTTTCGCCTCGAATGCGCGCATATCTGTCCTCGCTTTCCCACCGTCTCGCGACGATTCCCTAAGTCCGACAGGCTTTCATGGAACATGATTTAAGCCGCTGATTTTCGGGGGTCTGGCGCGACGGCATAACCGAGTTGCCGGGCCTTGCGCTGCAAG
>JAYUQF010000435.1:0-9025 GCA_043756885.1 Pseudomonadota bacterium | reverse complement strand
GTCAACGCGGTAGCCGGGAAAGCCGGTGAGGTTAAAAAATTGGCCGTTACTCGCAGTAGCGGACGCAATATTGATGATGTCGACTCGGAGTTTGATCACAAGCTTAGGACCCTGGTAACTATTCTCTCGTCAACACCAAGGGTGTTCGTGAGTGGTTGGGGCCAGGCGCGTTTTGCCGGCAATAGCAATGCTATTGCCAAGAAATGCAACGCCGCTGCGGCCGCTGACGAACGGCCGAATGTAGAGAGTGTTTGACCAGGGTCCTTACATCAGCTGGCGTGCGACCGGCCTTTTTCACACGCGGCCACGCCCGCAAACTCAACTGCGCGCCGCGATGTAATCCGAGCGGATAGTCACCACGGAGTTGAACCAGGTTTCCATGGCGGGCACTTGCATGTCTGACCAGTCAGGGATCTCAGTGACGAAGGCGCGGCCGAGCTGATTGCCAAAACGCACCAATTGATTGTTGGCGGCGGTGCGTTGTGCGTCCCACTGGCTTAGCGCCGCGTCTATCGGCAGATCGCTGTGCAAGACTTCGCCCAGGGCGATGGCGTCGTTGATGCCTTTCTGGGCACCAGCGCCACTGTGAGGCCGCGCGAAAGCACCGGCGTCGCCCACCAGACATATGCGGCCACGCCGGTAGGCTGGCACTTCGCAGTCGCAAATTGAATAAGCAAACGTGTCACGGCTGCGTTCGAGGATCTCCGCGTAAAAATCCGGCATGACACGGCACAGTTTGTCCTTCAGTGCGCGCTCAGTCGCCGGTGGCATCATGCCCGGCGGCAGTGAGCCCTGATGCAAATGCCCGGCCTTATCGGTCATGAAGGCCGTCAGATCCTGCGGCGGCACCGCCACATACACACCCCAGTTCACCAAGCGCTCACCGACGGCGATCGAATCGTTGGCGCCCGGCACGAAGTAAAAGATGCCGTGGCCCCCGTCATAACCCACGCAACGAATGCCGACTTCGAGCGGGGGTGATTCCGACAATGCCGCTTCGGGGATATGGCCGCGCCACAATACGTAACCGGCGTAGTTCAGCGCGATGTCGGGAAACAGGGTTTGACGTCCCAGCGATGCGTAACCATCGGCACACACCACCAGATCAAAATCGGCGCTGGCGCCATCGGCAAAACGGAGGGTGACTTTGTCAGCGCCGTCGTCGCGCAACGCCGTCACTTGTTTACGCGTGCGATAGACCCCGGCCGGCACCCGTTTACGCAAATTGCGATATAGCCCACCCCAATTCAGTGCGGCCAAGGTCGCGGGTTGGGCCCAGGCCAGACGGCCGTAACGAGGTTCCTTGGCGGTGCGACAGATACGCAGAAACGCGGGCGCCGGGAAGTAGGGCATGTCAGGGTCTATCAGATCGCGCGTGATGAAGGTGTCGATCACCGAACTGGGAACGCCCAGGCCCGCGCCGCGATCTTTGAGTTCTTCGCCCGAGCGCTCGAAGAGAGTGACGCTACAGCCCTGCCGCGCCAGTTCGATGGCCGCCGTGCAGCCAGCAATGGAGCCACCGATGACTGCGATATCGAGCTCACCCCGGGGCCGAGTACGCGGTTGTGATGGCGCCATGGTTTCGCCTCCTCTGAGTTCATCGTACCGAGCAGCACTATAACGCAGGGTGGTGCGCGACCGCTGCCGCCTGGCTCTGGCAGAATGCCCCATCGCGGCCAAATCTGGGCCGCATCCTGGGGAGGAAAACGACATGAGCGACACAGCATTGCGTGAGGGGCCCGCGCCCATCGCCACCAAGATCCTTTACGAAGACGACTATGTGCGGGTGTGGAATCAGGTAGTGCCAGCCGGTGCGACCTTGGCCAGACATGAACATGTGTATGACTATTTCCTGGTCAATGTGCAGGGTGAAGGCCCATTCGAAGTCGACTTTCATGAGGGTAGCGGCGGTACGCTGGGTGAGCACTTTACCTTCCGGCCCAGGCCCGGCACGGCCGATCGGGTGCCCAAGGGTCACATTGAAACCGCGCACAATGCGGGCGAAGAATACCGTGCCATCCTGGTTGAATTAAAAAAGACCTGAAACTCGACTGCTGATCGACAACGCAATTGATACGCGCATAAGCGCAGGACTACGCCATGGACACACAGGAACTCTTTTTCGAAAGTGAAGGTACGGCGCTGTGCGGTTGGCTGGCCCGCCCGCCTGGTGATGGTCCGCATCCACTTATCATTCTGGCGCACGGTCTGAGCGGCATCATCGATCTCGATCTGGCCGAGTATGCGGAGCGTTTTGTCGCCGGCGGTTATGCCTGCTTTGCCTACGATCATCGTAACTGGGGGCGTAGCGCCGGCTGGCCGCGCAGCGAAACTGATCCCTGGCGGCAGGTTGCCGATATGCGTGAAGCGATCTCCTACGCACGTACCTTGCCCGGCATCGATGCCGAACGAATAGGTCTGTGGGGCACCAGTTATGCCGGTGGCCATGTGCTGACGGTGAGTGCACTTGATCGCCGCGTGCGCTGCGTAGTCGCGCAAGTGCCACTGACCAGTGGCGCGCGTACCTTCGGCAGCTGGGTGCCGGCTGACAAGCAGGCCGGCTTCCTGGCACGCATTGCTGCTGATCGGGATGCGCGTCGTCGTGGCGCGCTGCCTGCTACAACGCTCGCCGCCAGCAAAGGCTCCGAAACTGCCGAATGGATAGCGGCGAAAGACACCGGCGCTCGTTATCGCAATGAACTGACCTTGCGCTCGTTTGACCTCTTGCGCACGTATGAGCCGAGGTCTTTTGTGCCGTCCATCGCACCGACACCCTTACTCATGATCATCGCCGCGCGCGACACCACCACCCCGACGGCATGGCAAGAAGAAACGTTCGCGTCCGGTGGCGAGCCAAAAAAGCTTCTGACCATCGATTGCCGTCACTACGACGTGTATATGGACAAACTTGACGAGGCCGCGCAAGCCGCTCTGGCCTGGTATCGCGTGCATTTGTGAGGCATGCGCCGGGGTGATGAAACAGACAGGCCGGGTTGATGAGCAGTAATCTACGGGATCTGGCCTTGGTCTTGAGTGCCACCGACTTCGCCGCGCGCAAACATCGCAACCAACGGCGCAAGGACAAAGAAGCCTCGCCCTATATCAATCATCCCATCACCCTTGCCAGCATCCTGTTGAATGAGGGCGAGGTCGACGATCCGCGCATCCTTGCCGCGGCTTTGTTGCACGACACGATTGAAGATACCGAGACGACTTACGACGAACTGAAAGGCCAGTTCGGTGTCTTGATCGCCGATATTGTGATGGAAGTGACCGACGTTAAATGGTTGGGTAGTCACGCACGCAAACGGCTGCAGGTGTCGCGCGCCGGGCGCTCTACCTGCGGCGCCAAGCTGGTCAAGCTCGCCGACAAGATTGCCAATCTGCGCGACATGATTGCCCACCCACCCGATGGCTGGTCGTTGGAACGCAAGCGCGAATATTTCGACTGGGCGAAGAGCGTGGTGGATCAGATCCGCAATACCAATGTGCGACTCGAAAAACGCTTTGACCGCATCTATAAACAAAGGCCGTGAATGCTTGCGGCGATCGTGTGACAAACGCACCCTCGGTGCAGCGATAGAACGCATGTCAGCAATGAAACCCGATCCCTGTCCCTGTGGTGGCGCCATTTACAGTGTCTGCTGCGCAAGATGGCACGCCGGTGGAAGCGCACCCGATGCGCTGAGCTTGATGCGCTCGCGTTATAGCGCCTACGTGTTGGGACGCTACGATTATCTGCGTGACACCTGGCACGTCTCGACGCGGCCTGATGCGTTCGACGAGCAGACGGTCCCGCGCAAATGGTTGGGCCTCACAGTGCGCCGTCATGGTGCAGCGGACGACCGGGCCACGGTGGAGTTCGTGGCGCGCTACCGTGTCAATGGCCGTGGTCAACGCCTGCACGAAGTGAGTCGTTTTATGCGCGAACACGGCCGCTGGTATTACCTGGACGGTGAACTGTTGTAGGCGCGAATTTATTCGCGCCTGGTAACAAGATAGGCTGCAAGACCCTCAAAACTTCTTCAGTTGATGTCCGCCCGCCACATAGTCTTTCATCATCTGTAACGCCCGCTCAGAGCCGCCAATAACATGGGCGAACAGGTCGCCTTCTTCATCCACGCCATCGGCCGTGGTTTTGCCCCAGCTGGAACGAATGACTTGTTTGATGGCCGCCAGCGCTGCGGCCGGCTTGTCGAGGAACTCACGCGCGATGCCGTGGGCGGCCGCCAGTACGTCACCATCGATATAGTGATGAACCAGGCCTTCAGCCGCAGCTTCCCTGGGCGAGAAAGTGCGACCGCGCAACACCCACTCCAAAGCCTTACCGGGCCCGACCAGTCGCGCCAAACGGGTGGTGCCACCGGCACCCGGCAAGATGCCGACCAGGATCTCCATCTGACCGATGGTGTAGTTGCCCGGTCCCGCCAGACGGATATCGCAGGCCAGGGCCAGTTCGCAGCCGCCGCCGCCGCAAAAGCCATTGATCGCAGCGATGGTGGGCTTGCGCGAGTTGTCGATGTTCTCCCACAACATGCGCAAGGGTGTGCGTGCAAAGCGCGGATCGGCCAAGCCCTTGGCACGCCGCGCCTGCAGGCCGGCGGTCATTTCAATGATCTCTTCGACGCAGAAATGGCGAATAAAAACGTCGGGTAGACCGCCTGTAAAAACGATGACGCGAACTTCGTCGCTGTTTTCCACATCGTTCAAGATGGCACTGGTCTGCGCCACCATGTCCGAGGTCAAAAAACCCTTGGGCGGGTTGGTGAAGGTGACGGTCGCAATGCCGTCGGTGATCTTGCAAGCTACAGTGCCCATGGTGACTCCCCTTGGTGCGTGGATACAATCGGTGCGATGCCGCCGCACGATAACGCCTTTGGGCCGCCACTGAAATTGGCAGCGCACGCATCTAAATTTGAGGAACGCCCATGACCACTGCCAATTGCTGGAACGACAGCACCGACTACGACTACGAGGCTCTCACGGCCGGGCTCACACGCTATCTCAAGCTCAAGACCATGGCAGTCGGCATGAAGCGCTTTCGCAGTATTGCCGAGATGGAGGCGGTGCCGCGGATCCGTCGACCGGATCCGGCCGAGAAGCTGGCCACGGATCAAGTGGTCGGCCAGGCGCGCTGGATAGGCTGGACCATCGGCATCACCATGGACAATCTCATGGGCCAGCAATGCGGTGCCGTAGTGGGGCTTGCGCCTCGCGATGCGGAGTTTTTAAGCGGCGAGCGTATGCAGGGCGTGTGGTACGGCACGCTCGAAGACAGCGCTGCTCATCAAGGCGCCATGAGCTGCGCGTCCCACGGTGATTACCAGGCGCTGGCGGTATCACCGTTAACGGCCAAGCGGCTGGACAACCCGGATATCTGCCTGATCTATGCCACGCCGGGCCAGATGATCACGCTCATTAACGGTCTGCAATACACGGGTTACCGCAAGTTTACGTTCACGGTAGTCGGCGAGAGTGCGTGTGCCGACTCGTGGGGGCGCGCGCTGTCAACGGGCGAGCCGTCAGTGTCGATTCCCTGCTACGCGGAACGCAAATTTGGTGGCGTGTTGGACGATGAATTGCTCATTGCCTTGCCGCCCAGTTATTTGCGCGGCCTGGTAACTGGCCTGGCCGCGCTGGATCGCAATGGCTTGCGCTATCCCATCCCCAGTCACGGCATTCAGAAGTCGCCGTTGGACAGCATCGTTACCAGCTACGGCAAATCCTGAGCCGTTGCCAAGCAGCTTTTTTTCATTCGAGGAACATCACCATGGTGCAACGACGCGACATTATCCCGCCCGGCATGGAAAATATTTTTGAGCGCTTTCGTTATGCGCCTGGTGTGCTGGTGGACGGCACTTTGTATATCGCCGGGCAAGTCGGCCGCGACGCTGAGCTTAAGGTTATAGCCGGTGCGGAGGCGCAATTTGCCCAGGCGTTTGAGAATGTCGGCAGGGTATTGCGCGCGGCTGGCGCGAGTTTCGACGACGTCGTCGAGATGGTCACTTACCACGTCGATATGCGTGATTTGGCCTTGTTTATGGAAGTGAAAAATCGTTATTTCACCGGTCGCGTGCCCGCTTGGACCGGTGTTGGCGTGACGGCCTTGGCGATGCCGGGTCTGATGGTTGAAATCAAATGTACCGCGCGTCTGTCGAGCTGAGATCCGGCGCGCGACCTGCGTAGCAAACCCGCAATTGTTAACGATGAGGGCATTGTGCGCACAGTTTGGTGCGTTAGCCTGACGGTCGCGAGATGGCACGCAAGATCTGAAAATGAATCACAACCAGCGCATCGCCGATCATCTTCCCGCTTACGACGCACGCGCCGACGTCACGCGCGAACAATGGCAGTTGCTGCTTTCGAATGTGCGTGCGGCGAGCTTGCCGAGTGCCTTGGTGGGGGTGATGTACGCCGCATTTTTTGTGCAGGCCGCCGCCGCCCCGCACGCCGTAGGGTGGTGCCTGGCCTTGGCTGTCGTATTGAGCATGCGTCACGCGGTGGCACGCCCCAGCGCCGATGGCCTGGGTTTGCTGTTCGGACCGGCATGGTTATTGTTCTTGCTGTTATTTGCGACCGGGCTGTTATGGGGCCTGGCGCCAATGCTGGTCATTCACCACACGGACGACATGTTGTTGTTTACCGCCGTGCTGCTCGCTTCTGGTATGGCGATGTCAGCGTTCGGCTCCTTCAGCATGAGCGTCGCGGCGGTAACCACGATGGTGATGCCCATTGCTGTGGCCAATCTCACCATGATCATGCTCACCCGTAGCACACCCTATTACGCGCTCGGTGTGGCTCTGCTGCTGCTCTACGTCCATCAGTGTGTTGTGATGAGTCAGTCGCGCCGGGTGTTGGCCAATCAGATCCGTTTGCGCGTAGAAAATTCGCTGCTGGCGGCGCAACTTTCAACCCAGGCCGAAAAAACCAGCGCTGAACTTGAGCGGCGCATGGATGTTGAGCGCGTATTGCGCGCCTCGCGGGATAAGGCTGAGCGCATGTCCGGTACGGACAGCCTCACTGATATTGCTAACCGCCGCTATTTCGACAAACGTTTGAGTCAGGAGATCTCGCGGGCATTTCGCGAGCGCACGCAGATCTCCCTGGTATTGTGCGACATCGATTACTTCAAACAATACAACGACACCTACGGACATCAAGCTGGGGATGAATGCCTGAAAGTTTTTGCCCATACGTTGCTCGGTTTCTGCCGACGTGGTGGTGACTTGGCAGCTCGTACCGGTGGCGAGGAGTTTGCACTGATACTGCCCAATACCGACCATGGCGCGGCGATGCGCCTGGCACAAAACGCCCGGGCTGCCTTCGACGCGCTGGCTATCGAGCATACCGGCTCGCGGCTAAAACCCAATGCCACGGCCAGTTTTGGCGTCGCTACCACTGTCCCAACCGAGCTAGGCGCTGCGGAGTCTCTCATTCGTGCTGCCGACCGTGCGCTCTATCTGGCCAAATCCACGGGCCGCAACCGTGTGGCAAGCGAGGAGGAGCTCGATCAGGATCCGCCTGCCGGTTGATCGGGCCGTATCGCAGTAAGCGGTGTACCCCTTCGCACAATCGCCCATCGAGGCACGTTACGCTTTTTTACAAACTCGCCTTATGATATCCGGGATGTGAACATGGTTTCGCAGAGCGAAGAAAATGGTGGCCCAAGTGTCGAAATCATCGACATCGTCGACGCTGACAACAACGTCATAGGCAGCGCGCCACGCAGTGAAGTCCATCGTCGTGCGCTGCGTCATCGTGCGGTGCATATGCTTATTCTGGACGCCCACCAACGCATTTATCTGCAGCGACGCTCCGCGCATAAAGATGTGGAGCCGGGGCTGTGGGACACTTCGGCGGCGGGTCATGTTGATAGCGGTGAGGAGTACCTGGCTGCGGCGCAGCGTGAGTTGGGTGAAGAGCTGACGCTATTCGATGTGGCGCTTGTGGCGATCTGTGACCTGCCCGCGCAGCCGGAAACGGGTGAAGAGTTTGTGCGCGTATTTCTAGGACATACCACGGTCGAACCACAACCCGATGCGCGTGAAATTGCCGCTGGCGGCTGGTGGTCTGTGCCGGAAATCGCGAAATGGTTAGCACGCGAGCCGGCGATGTTTACTGCGACGTTTAAACAGATTTTTGGTCACTATCAGCATCACATGGGCGCGCAGTCGCGATGATCAGCACCACGGTCATTGATGATCAGCGTTTGATACTGCGGTGTATCAGCGCACGTTTAAACGCGGTGGATGACTTCAGGGTCGCAGCCGAAGCTGCCAGCAGCGAAGAAGCGCGTGAGGCGGTACGGGCCAGCCACGGTATCGCTCGTGACCAGGGGCTGGTCGATACCGAATCGCAGCGCGAAACGCTGTAAACGCGGAGCTCGGGGTCGAAGCGCGGCGACTTCGTCCGTATCATAGCGGCGATGAACGAAACCGCCATCACTGAAATTTTTGATCTCGATTGCGCACGCTGTGAACGCCTGAGTGGTTTCCTGGCTGGGGTTCGTGCGGACTACCCCAGCTACCATGGCCGCCCGGTGCCGCCTTTTGGTGCCGCGGGGGCGCGTTTGCTGGTGGTGGGCTTGGCGCCCGGCATGCACGGCGCGAACGCCAGTGGCCGCCCCTTTACGGGGGATCATGCCGGCATTCTGCTGTACGCAACGCTGCATGCGTTCGGCTTCGCGACGAAGCCGGTGTCCGTCGCCCGTGACGATGGTCTCGAACTCATCGACTGCCGTATTAATAACGCAGTGAAATGTCTGCCTCCAGGCAATAAGCCCACACAAGCCGAAGTGCGTGAATGTAATGCCTATCTCGCGGCCGATCTGCGCCGCGTGCCGGCACAAGGCGTTGTTATTGCGCTTGGCCAGATAGCCCACAGTGCGGTACTGCGAGCACTGGAACTGGGCGCTGGGGAATTCAAATTTGGCCATGGCGCTCAGCATGTTTTGCCACTGCGCGGGTTGGTCCTGCTCGATTCCTATCACTGCAGCCGCTACAACACCAATACCCGTCGGCTTACC
>JAYUQF010000434.1:0-9025 GCA_043756885.1 Pseudomonadota bacterium | reverse complement strand
ATTTGCGGTCAAGGTGCAGGTAGGGCAGGTTGCCATCCAGGGGCAGGGTTGGCGCGAGCTTCACAACGCCGACCATCATGAGAGGCGCAACTTCGCCGGCAGCCCGTGCTACGGCCAAAATAAGGCCGGTCATCATCGCAGGTGTCGCCATGGGCATTACCGTGCGCCATAGGGTCTCGGCCTTGGTCGCGCCGAGGGCGAGGCTGCCTTCGCGAATGCTGCGTGGAATGCGCGCCAGCCCTTCTTCGGTGGAAACGATCACCACCGGCACGGTCAGCAGTGCCAGGGTCAAGGACGACCACAACAGCCCGGGTGTGCCGAAGGTCGGCGCCGGCAGGGCTTCGGGGAAAAACGCCTGGTCGATAGAACCGCCGACCAGGTAGACAAAAAAACCCAGGCCAAACACGCCGTACACCACGGACGGCACTCCGGCCAGGTTATTGACGGCGATGCGGATGATGCGCGTGGTGAGGCCTTGATGGGCATATTCGCGCAGGTAAACCGCGGCTATCACACCGAAGGGCGTCACGAACACCGACATCAGTAACACCATCATGACGGTGCCAAAAATAGCGGGGAACACCCCACCTTCGGTATTCGCTTCACGCGGTTCGGTGGAAACAAACTCGCCGAGCTTGGCAAAATAATGTTTGAGTTTGGCCGGGATCGACATGGCGTTGGGCCGATAGGCTCGCACGATGTCGTAAAAACGCACTTCGCTCGCCATGCCGTTGACGGTTTCGAGTAGCAAGGTATCGCGCGCCGACTGTTCGTTCAGCGTCGTGAGGCGTTTACTGAAACCGGCGTACCGGGTGTTCAAAGCATCACGTTCGGCAGCGATTTGTGCCAGCGGCGCACCGCTGGTCACACCGTCTAATTCAAGCCGGCGGGTCTTCAGGCGCAAGCGCTCGAGTTCGTAGTTGACACCGCCCATGAGATCTTTTTCGATGTGCGCAATGTCCCCACGCAACTGTTCAGCGCGGGTGATGCGCTTGTGGATTTCGGGCCACGGGCTGCCCTTGATGGTGAGCACCTGAGCATCTTCGCGTATACCGCGCACGTAGCCGTAAAAATTACCCCATTCACGCCGTTCGACGACCACCGTTTTGCGCGGGAATTTAATGGCGTCAAAGTCAGTGTCGTTGAACCACTGGAAGTCAGCGCCGGTCAGGTTGCGATTGCCAACCTTGAGCAACAGGCGATCGACGGTCTCCTGCCCCTCGGGCACAGCCACGCCATTATCGATAAGGCGCGCCGCCGACACCGTCTCCTGATCTACCACCTCACCGAGGGCGTAACCTGTTTCAGCGCCAGTCAAATGCAGGCGCGCGACATTCGCAGGCCAGAAATGGCCCAGTCCGCGTACCGCGATCAACAACAGCAAACCAAACACCATCACCAGCGAGAAGCTTACGGCGCCGGCTGTCAGCCACACCCCGGGCGAGCCGGAGTGCAGCCATTGGCGCAGCGGCGGAACCGCGGTTTGCAGGGCTTGTTTGCTCACAGGCTGCTGTACTTGCGACGCAGGCGCTGGCGCACCAGTTCGGCCATGGTATTTACAATGAAGGTCACCAGGAACAGCACCATCGCCGCCAGAAACAGCACGCGATAGTGAGAACTGTTGACCTCGGACTCCGGCATCTCAACGGCGATATTGGCCGACAATGCGCGCAGGCCCTGGAACAGGCTGATATCCATGATCGGCGTATTGCCGGTCGCCATCAGCACAATCATGGTTTCGCCGACGGCGCGGCCCATACCAATCATGATGCCGGAAAAAATGCCGGGGCTGGCCGTCAGCAGCACAACTTTGATGGCGGTCTGCCAGGGTGTCGCGCCGAGCGCCAATGAGCCCATAGTCAAATGACGCGGCACGCTGAAGACCGCATCTTCACTGATGGAAAAAATGGTGGGAATGACGGCAAACCCGATCGCAATGGCGACCACCAGAGAATTGCGCTGGTCGTAGCCGATGCCGTGTTCAACACTGAGCCAATGGGTGATGCTGCCATCGAAGAACAACACTTCGAGGCCGCGCCCGAGGGCAAAATTGGCCCAGATGGCCAGGATCACCACCGGCACCAGCGCCAAGGCTTCCCAGCCGTCGGGGACCAATGCTTTAAACCGCTGTGGCAGCCGGCTCATGCCCAACGAGCACAGCAGAGTCGCGGCCGGCACGCTGGGGATACACAACAGCACGCCAAGCAGATCACGCTCAACCAGCGGCGCCAGCCACAGGCCAGCGAGGAAACCGAGAATCACGGTCGGCAGCGCCGCCATTAATTCGATCGACGGTTTGACGATGCGACGCATCGGCGCGTTCATGAAATAGGCGGTGTAGATAGCACCAAGCACCGCCAGCGGCACGGCGAAGATCATTGAATAAACCGCTGCTTTAAGCGTGCCGAACGTTAATGGTGTCAGGCTGAATTTGGGCTCGAAGTCACTGCTCGCCGACGATGACTGCCAGATGTACTCGGGGCTCGCGCGGTTTTCGTACCAGACTTTACCCCACAGTGCCTTGAACGAAACTTCCGGGTGAGGGTTATCAATATCAAAGATCTGCACCTGTCCCGCTTTGGAGGCCAGCAACACACCGTCAGCGTGCGGCGCCATGCTGGTGGCGACGATGTCCTGTACGCCGCTGGCAACGGTGCTCAGGTGGCGCTCGGCCGTGGCGTGATACAGGCCGAGGTTACCCTTGGCGTCGCTGGCCAGAAACCCTTTGCGGTAGTGCTCCGGCGCGATGCCGGTAACGGCTGCCGGCAAGGGCTCAAATTTGCGCACGCGCTTCAACTGCGCGTTATTGTGCTGGTCGCGCACCGGGAACCACTGGCTGAGATGACCAAGGTCGTCACCGATCACCAGAGAAATACCGCCGGACAGGAAACTCATCGCCGTGATGCGCTGAGCGGTATCGATTACGCTGGCTCTGTCGATCAACACGGGATTGCGCTTGTCGCGCACGTTGAAGTAACTCAGCATGCCGTCGCTGCTGGCCACAAACAATTCGCGCTGATCAATGTCCAGCGCAAGATGGGTGACCGTGGCCCCGTCGAGAGGCAGTTCCTTGCGCGTTACTTCGAGCGTTACCGATTCATCAAGCATTGAGGTTTGTTTTACCGCGTTGAGCAGCACCACCCGGCCCTTGGCACTGACCGCCGCCACCGTTGCTTCTTCGTCAGAACTCTGCCCGGTAATCAGCCGTACCCCATCACCCGCCGCCGTCGCGCGTTGAACATCCGCGCCTAGTGGATAGTTGAGCTTAGGGGTGATGACCCGTTTCTGCCCATCAAAGCGGACCTCGAAATTAACCTGCGCCACCACCACATTACCGTCGCTGGTGCCGGCCACCAGCACGTGGCTGACCGGGTCACCGGCGGCCACGGCGGTGACCTTGCCCGCGCCGGCCGGCGCCAGTTCGCCACAGGTCATGCTGGCGCCATCGCTGACCTTAAAAAATTGGTAACTGCCCTCAGGCGAGACGGCGAAGCCGGTTTCAGCGTATTCGTCGAGGCCGAGCAGCTCGGTGGGGGCCAGTGACAGCTCAATACTGCCGTGGGGCTTGACTGTCGCGTCTTTGAACAGCGGCAGCACAACATACAACAGGTAAATAAAGATCAGCAGGATAGCGATGATGACTGCGCTACCGCCGATGGCCATCACCATGGTGAACAGCCGGTCTTTAAGTAGCCGCCAGCCCTCGCGCGAAGATAGATCGACGCGCTTTGCCGATGTCACGCAAGCCTCGCAGTCGGCGGCGCAGGCGCGAGCCAGCGGTCACGGCGGCGAGCAGACGGCGTGTCTGAGCGTCGAAACTCGGGATGCTGTGACATAAAAGAGCCGCTTGCTCGCGGGTTGGACCCGGCGGGTCCGATTGTTGGGGCTTTATGTTACGTAATGGTGAAATCGCCCGACGCGATCGTCAGTGATGCTCACTTTTGCGCGGCAATGTAGCAGATCCAGCCGGCGTCGGGATCAGCTACTTCGGCCGGCGTGAAATCCGCACTGCCCGTCTGTTCTTTTTCGTCCCAGCCCTGCCAGTAGACGGTCGTGCGGCTGAAGCCGGCCTCGGCCAACAGTTCGCGGATCTCGGGCAAGGTCCACAGCCGCCAATCGTAAGTGAAGGCCTTTTTCAAGCGCGAGCCATCGGGAAAACTGAAATGAATATGGCAAGTGAAATCACCATTGATCGGGTTATAGCTGGCGTGTTCCCAGGTATAGGTGAAACGTTTGTGCTCGGTGTGCTCGGTGAGTTCCTGGAACGATTCGTAGCCACCAAAACAATCGAGGAAAAACACCCCGTCAGCGGTCAGATTGGCGCGGGCCCGTTTAAAGTAGTTGCGCAGTTGCGAGCGTTCGCGGAACAACCAGTAACTGAAATTCATCGCCAGCAGGATTTCGACCTGCTCTCCGCTGGTTTTCAGTACATCGCCCTCGATAAGGCTCAAGCGGCGACGTTGTGAGGGCGTCAGTTTCGCCACATGGTGTGTCTTGCCCCAAGCCAAGACTTCGGCGTCCAAGTCAACACCAACGGCGCGATTTGCGGGCCGGCGGCGTACCCATTCGCAGGACGTATTGCCGGTGCCACAGAAGTCTTCACGTAAGGTCGTAGCACAATGGCCGCGCAAGCGCTTGAACTCGGCATCGACAAAGTCGATCTCGTGTTCAACACATTGCACGGCCGCTTCATACAGCGCGTGACGGTCGGCGCGCGCGGCCATGGTTGGTTTGGGCGGCCGCGTGGCGCGGGGGGCTTTTTTGTCGGTTTTTTTGACCATGAGTCGGGTGACGCCTATACGCGCTTGCAGTACTGAGGAAAGGCGGGCGATGATAATGACTCATCTGCGAAATTGCACCCCGACTCACCCAGTGTCCACCTCGAAGCGCACTCAATCCCCTGCCGTTATGGATGCAAAAGCATTGGCGATTGGCGACCCCGACCTTTATATCAACCGCGAGTTGAGCTTGCTGGAATTTAACCGGCGCGTACTCGAACAGGCTAAAGACGACAGCAATCCGCTGCTTGAGCGTTTGAAATTCCTGTGTATCGCGAGCAGCAATTTAGATGAATTTTTTGAGATCCGAGTGGCCGGTCTCAAGGAACAATTGGCGTTTGCGGCGGGCCAGGCTGGCCCCGATCAGATGTCGCTGCCCGAACAACTGCGCGCCATCAGCAGCGGCGCCCATGGCCTGGTGGCCGAACAATATCGGGTCCTGAACGAAGTGATGTTGCCGGCGCTAGCCGAGGAAAACATCCATTTTTTAAAGCGCGGCGAATGGAACAACCGTCAGGCGGCATGGGTGCGGCGCTACTTTAATCGCGAGCTGCTGCCGATGCTGAGCCCCATCGGGCTGGATCCTTCGCACCCGTTTCCGCGCATTC
Organism: Pseudomonadota bacterium; assembly: GCA_043756885.1. Classification (GTDB taxonomy): domain Bacteria; phylum Pseudomonadota; class Gammaproteobacteria; genus JADJYF01. Next base: position 3,639 of record JAYUQF010000434.1, on the reverse strand, counting down.
TCAATAAAAGTTTGAACTTTCTGATTTCGCTCGAAGGCGCCGATGCTTTTGGCCGCAACAGCGTTATCGCCATCGTGCAGGCGCCGCGTTCGCTGCCGCGCATCATCAATATTCCCGAGGGTTTTGCTAACGGCCCCCACGAGTTTGTTTTCTTGTCATCGATCATCCACGCCCATGTTGATGACATATTCCCGGGCATGGCGGTCAAGGGCTGCTATCAGTTCCGTGTCACCCGCAATAGCGATCTGTTTGTTGATGACGAAGAAGTTGATGATTTGTTGCAGGCCTTGGAGGGCGAGCTGCATCAGCGTCGGTTTGGTGACGCGGTGCGTCTGGAAGTGGCGGCCGAATGCCCGGCACAGATGACCTCGCTGCTGCGCCAGGAATTTGATCTGCAAGACCCCGATATCTTCAGCTGTAACGGCCCGGTCAATCTCACGCGCCTGATGGCCGTGTTCGATATGCTCGAGCGCCCGGATCTCAAATTTCCGCCGTTCATTCCCGGCCGGCCGGCGCGCCTGCCTCAGGGTAGCGACGTTTTCGACGTCATTCGGCGTGGTGATCTGCTGCTGCATCACCCCTTTCAATCTTTCGCACCGGTTACGGACTTTCTCTATCAGGCGGCACGTGATCCCGACGTGTTGGTCATTCGCCAAACGCTCTACCGCACCGGCCCGGACTCGCCCGTTGTGGACGCGTTGCTTGAGGCGGCGCGCAAGGGCAAGGAAGTTACCGTCGTCATCGAGCTCAAAGCGCGTTTTGACGAAGAAGCCAACATCGAACTTGCAACCCGACTGCAAGAGGCCGGTGCCCACGTGGTGTACGGCATTGTTGGTCACAAAACCCATGCCAAAATGATTCTGGTGGTACGCCGGGAAGGCAAGGTTTTGCGCCGTTATGTGCATCTGGGCACCGGCAATTACCACCCGCGCACGGCGCGTTTGTATACCGATTACGGGCTATTTACTTGCGACAACACCATCGGCGTCGACGTCCAGAAAATTTTTCACACCCTGACCGCGCCTGGCCGCGCAGGTAAATTGAAGAAGCTGTTGCAATCACCTTTCACTATGCACAGCACCATCCTTGAACTGATCCAGCGCGAGACCCAATGTGCCCGCGCGGGTCGGCCGGCACGCATCATCGCCAAGATGAACGCACTGTCCGAAGTGCAAACCATTAACGCGCTCTATGAAGCCTCGTTAGCAGGCGTCAAGATTGATCTGATCATTCGTGGTGTGTGTGCGCTGCGACCTGGCATCGCTGGTATTTCCGACAACATCCGTGTGCGCTCCATCGTCGGGCGTTTTCTGGAACACGCCCGGGTGTTTTATTTCCACAATGACGGCGAAGATGAGATCTACCTTTCCAGCGCGGACTGGATGGGACGCAATTTTTTCAATCGCATCGAGACCTGCTTTCTGATTGAAGACAAACGTCTGCACCAGCGCATCTTTAAGGAATGCATGACTAATTACCTGGCCGACAATACCCGCGCCTGGCTGCTGCGCAGCGACGGCACCTACGCGCGGCTGAAACCCGGCTCAGCGCGCCCGCGTGATGCACAACAGATCTTGCTCGATGATCTAGTGTAAGTCCGGATTCATTCGGGCCAACGTGGCAGCACGAAGCTGCACTATTTGAATTTCAGCTTGATATTGGCCGCTTTCAGCAACAGTGCTTCCTGCTCGAGATCTGCGCGCGTCAGCGCGTGAGCGTCGAGCCAGGCGGGTGCAAATCGCAACTTGAGGGTGCCGTCTTCGACATTTGCTTCAATAGGCGGCAAGGCTTCTTCGCTGCGACGCCGATGCAGCACACACGCCAGACGCAGTATCACTGCCATCCGTAACACGCGCGGTTGCAGCGATACCGGCAGTTTTTGCAATTCGGCCATCGGTACTTTGCGGCGGTGACTACGGACCAGCGCCGCGAGGCGCTGTTGCTCGCCGGTCGCAAAGCCCGGCATGTCGAGATAGGTCAGCAGGTAGCCGCCATGTTTGTGATATTGGCTATGGGAGACCGACAACCCGATTTCGTGCAGCGCGGCCGCCCAGCGCAGCAGACGTTCGTGTTCTTCGCCGGTGAGTCCCCAGGGTATCGCCACTTGGCGCAGTAGCTCGATGACCGTAGCTTCAACCCGTGCACCTTGAGCACTGTCGATGTGATAGCGCGACAGCAACTCGCCAACCGCCCGTTCGCGCACATCTTCCTGGTGTATGCGTCCCAGCAGGTCGTACAGCAGTCCTTCGCGGATGGCGCTGTCGGACAAACGCATACGCGAGATCCCCAGCGCATCAAAGATCGCTGACAGGATGGCAATACCACCGGGAAAATCCGGTCGGCGTTCTTCGGCCAGGCCCGGCAGATTGACCCTATCAACATGCCCGGCATCCACCAGCATCTGCTTGAGTCGTGCCAGCTCGGCACTCGTGATGCCGTCCTGGGCACCCCCCATCTGACGCAGCACGTCACCCGCCGTCAGAATTGTGCCCGATGCACCGATTACGGACTGCCAACCGATGCGACGGTAACTGGTCTCAATAGCTTCGAGTTCCTGGCGCGCGGCCAGCTCAGCAGCCTTAAAGCGCGCAGCGCTGAGCTGGCCATCACCAAAATGGGCCGCCGTGTGGCTGACACAGCCCATGTACAAGCTTTCCATATAGAGCGGGTCGAAGCGCCGGCCAAGAATGAATTCCGAACTACCGCCACCGATATCGACCACCAGCCGCACATCGGCATCGTCGTCCAAGCCGTGGGATACCCCGAGGTAAATCAGGCGCGCCTCTTCGTGGCCACTGATGACATCGATGCGATGCCCGAGCAGGTGTTCTGCCTGGGCGAGAAAACTCGCCGTGTTGCGCGCCTTGCGCAAGGTATTGGTGCCGACCACGCGCACTGCATCGGCGGGCAGGCCGCGCACCCGTTCGCCAAACTGCGCGAGACACTCCAGCGCGCGTGTCATGGCGGCGGCGCTCAGCTGATTGTCTGGGCCAAGACCGGCGCCCAGGCGCACCATATGGCGGATCCTGTCGACCACGCGGAAATGATCGCCAACCGTATGGGCAACGATCATGTGAAAGCTGTTGGAACCGAGATCGATCGCCGCGATAGTCGCAGGAGGGACGTTGCTCATGAATCGATCACAGAAATACGTGGGGAGGTATCGGCGGCGCGATTATACTGGCTCGGTCCCAGCTGTATACGCGGAGAAAACCATGAGCGACGAACAGATCAAACGCGTGACGCCACCCGCAGCGTGGCGAGTTCTCAATAACAACTCGCAGGCACTATTGCTCGATGTGCGCAGCAAAGTCGAATACGACTACGTTGGTCATCCGGCGGGGGCGCTGAACATCATGTGGAAGGACTATCCCGAGTGGCAAGAAAATGCCGGCTTTGTGGCCGAAGTGAAAGCCGCGCTCGCGGCCCACGGTGGTGACCGCCCAGCGCGGCCGATTCTGGCCATCTGCCGCAGCGGCGCACGTTCACTGGCCGCAGTCAAAGCGCTGGCAGCGGCGGGTTACACCGACCTCAGCAATGTTGAAGAGGGTTTCGAGGGCGACAAAGACGCCATGGGCCATCGTTGTACGGTCAGCGGCTGGCGCTACCACCAGCTTCCATGGGAGCAAAGCTGAAGCG
>JAYUQF010000433.1:0-3278 GCA_043756885.1 Pseudomonadota bacterium | reverse complement strand
CGACAGCGGTGACGGCGGTACCGGTGCCGCGCCGATGAGTCTCATCGACAACGTTGGCCTGCCGCTGCGCGAAAGCCTGCCGCTGGTGGTCGATAAGTTGAAGGGTTATGGCCTTCGCGACCGCACCAAGATAATCGCCAGTGGCAAGCTCATCACACCCAGCGATGTAGCGTGGGCGATCTGCATGGGCGCAGATTTTGTCACTTCTGCACGGGGTTTCATGTTCGCGCTGGGTTGCATTCAGGCGCTTCAGTGCAATAAAAACACCTGCCCGACCGGCATCACAACCCACGACAAAAATCTGCAACGCGGTCTTGATATCACTGACAAGTCTGAGCGCGTGCGACGTTACGCCGAGAGCATGCACCACGAGGTCGGTGTGATCGCGCATTCCTGCGGTGTCACCGAGCCACGACGTCTCAAGCGCTTTCACTGTCGTATCGTGCAGGCCAACGGCCGATCAATACCGATGAACGAGCTTTATCCCGATGTGCGTGTACTGGCGATGCCGGACGTGGAAGAAGCACGCGCTTGAGCGCGCCTATCCATTTGATCGTCGCACTCAGAAATTGCGTGTATTAAACGGCTCGTATTTGTCCGACAGACAATCACGGCTGATGATGATCTTCATCACCTCCGAGCTGCCGGCATAAATCGTCGCCACGCGTGCATCGGTGAACTGGCGGCTGATGGGATATTCATCCATGTATCCCGCCCCGCCGTGCAGTTGCACGCCCAGGTCAGCGGACTTGACCTGCAATTCGCTGGCGACCAGCTTGGCTTTTGCCGCATCTACGGCAGTCAGGGCGCCGGCATTGATAGCTCGCACACATTGGTCGATGTAACACTGTGCGACGTCGAGCTCGGTGCGTAATTCGGCGAGCTTGAATTGTGTGTTCTGGAAAGCATCCAGGGTTTTGCCAAACGCTTTGCGCTCATGGGCATAAGCGGCGGCCAGGTCGAAGGATAGCTGCGCGCAGGCAAGCGCACCGCTGGCGCCGATCAGGCGTTCTTCGGCGAGTCCTTGCATGAGGTATTTAAAGCCCTCGCCCGGCGAACCGAGCACGTTGGCCTGCGGCACTTTGACGTTGTTGAAAAACAGTTCAGCGGTGTCCTGGGCCTTCTGCCCCATCTTCATGAGATTGCGACCACGCTCAAACCCTGCCATACCGCGCTCGACCAGGAACAAGGTCATATGGTGCGGATTGTTCTGTGGGTCGGTTTTTGCCGCCACAATAACCAGATCGGAATTGATGCCGTTGGAGATATAAGTCTTGGCGCCATTGAGCAGCCAGTAATCACCGTGGTCTTGCGCGTGGGTGCGCATGCCTGCCAGATCACTGCCGGCGTCGGGCTCGGTCATGGCAATAGCGAGGATGCATTCACCCTTCACGCAGCGTGGCAAGAAGCGCATGCACTGCTCTTCGTTACCGAAGCGTGTCAGATAGGGCCCGACCAGGCGACTGTGCAGGGAGTTGTACCAATCACCGACCCGCGCATAGGCGGTTTCTTCCAGAATGACCTGCTCGAAGCGAAAATCGTTATCGCCCATGCCACCGTATTTTTCGTCCGGCCAGACCATCAGATAACCCTGCGCGCCGGCTTTTAAGAAGGCTTCGCGATCGACGATGCGTTGTTCACGCCAGCGTTCCATGTGGGGCACGATTTCTGCGGCCAGGAAGCGGCGATAAGCCGCGCGAAACATGGTTTGCTCTTCAGTGAAATCACGCGGCAGCATGCGATGGTCCTGTCTAACGATGTACGGGTGAGAGCCCGGATTATCCTCTGCCTGCAGTCTCGCCAGCAATCACGAGTCTGGTTTGACCGCGGCCAGCTACATCCCAAGCCAAGGCCCTGCCGCCAGCGCATGTTGGCGTGGCCAAATTGAGCCCAGGGGCGACATCACCTCTCAGCACGGTATGTCCGTCGCGGTAAATATGGCACCATTTGCCGGAATCAGAATTGCGCCACTTGAGGAGAAAGCACACCGTGGAACACGCCTGGGATCAAGACAAAATCATTCGGGTCGACATGACCCGCCAATCCGTCACCATCGAAGCCTTCCCCGAGCAGTGGAAACTCCTGGGTGGACGGGCCTTATCTGCCAAGATCCTGCTCAAAGAATGCGACCCGACCTGCGACCCGCTCGGCCCGAACAACGTGCTGGTCATGACACCCGGTACCCTGTCGGGCACCTCAGCGCCTACCTCCGGGCGCCTGTCCCTGGGTTGCAAGAGTCCGCTGACCATGGGCATCAAAGAAGCCAACGTCGGCGGTGATCCGGGCCAGGACCTCATGAAACTCGGTTATCGCGCCGTGATCGTGACCGGCCAACCGGCCGATCGCAGTAAGCGCTGGGGCTTGAAGGTGAATGAGTCCGGTGTGGAGCTGGTAACGGCCGACGAATACAAGGGCATGTGGAATTACGCCCTGTGCGAGAAGCTGCTGTCCGACGCACCAAAATCAGCCTCGGTCATTTCCATCGGCCCAGCCGGTGAGATGATGATGACGGGCGCCTCGATCGCCTGCACCGACGACGACAAGGCCCGCCGTCCCGCGCGCCAGGCAGCGCGCGGTGGGGTAGGCGCGGTGATGGGCTCGAAATGTTTGAAGTGGGTGCTGGTCGACCCGGCCAAGTCTTCTGTGCGTCGCCCCGCCGATCGCAAAGGTTTTGCCGCCTACACCAAAGAATTTGCCAAGGATTACCGCGCCGGCCGTCATGCCAATTTTAAGTACGGCACCAGCGCCGTGGTGCCGGCCGCCAATATGCTGCATACCTTTCCTTACAAAAATCGTACCGAAGGCCGCAATCCGGAATTCGAACAGCTCGACGGTGCACGTATTCGCGAGTCCTTCGCCACCCGTGGTGGTGAAATGCATAACTGCATGGCGGGTTGCATCGTGCAGTGTTCGAATATCGTGCATGACAAAGATGGCAACTACCTGACCTCAGCGCTGGAGTTCGAGACGCTGACCCTGCTCGGTTCGTGCTGTGCGATTAATAACTGGGAAGACGTTGCCGATCTCGATCGCCTGTGCGACGAACTGGGCCTTGATACCATCGAGACCGGCGCTGCAATTGCGGTTTATATGGACTCCAACGGCATGGCGTGGGGTGATGCCGAAGGCGCGAAGAAGCTGCTGTCTGAAGAGGTCGGAAACGGCACCGTGCTGGGCAAGCAGATCGGCGATGGCGCGCTTGCCATTGGTACGGCGCGTAAACATCACCGTATTCCCGTTGCCAAGGGTCAGGCCCTGCCGGCCTGGGATCCACGTCC
>JAYUQF010000432.1:0-9066 GCA_043756885.1 Pseudomonadota bacterium | reverse complement strand
CGAATTCACGGCCATTGCCCGAGTGCTTGTAGCCTCCGAACGGCACGTTGATGTCGAGGCCCGCGTTGTTCAGGCTGATGTAGCCTGCGCGAATCTTTCGCGCGATGCGCCGCGCGTGTTCGATGTCCTGGCTCTGCACATAACCGCCAAGCCCATATTCGGTATCGTTGGCGATGCGCACGGCCTCGTCTTCGTCGTCGTAGCTGATGATGCAGAGCACCGGCCCGAAGATTTCCTCGCGCGCGATGCGCATGTCGTTCGTCACGTCGCAGAACACCGTCGGCTTGCAGAAATAGCCCGACTCGAGCCCGTCCGGTTTGCCAAGGCCGCCCGTCACCAGGGTCGCGCCGCCATCGATGCCGGCCTTGATGAGGTTTTGCACTTTCTCCCACGCAGCCTGCGAAATCACCGGGCCCATGCGACTACCGGTCGTCGGGTCGCCCGGCGTCCAGGATTGCGCCACTTCGCGGGCAATTGCGCAGATTTCCTCGAGCTGCTCGCTTGGCACGAGCATGCGGGTGGGGGCGCGGCAGGACTGTCCGGAATTCATCATCACCGAGTTCACGCCCCCGGTGACGGCTGCTTTCAGGTCCGCGTCGTCGAGCACGATGTTGGGGCTCTTGCCGCCGAGTTCCTGGTGCACGCGCTTCACGGTCGCGGCGGCATTGCGCGCCACCTCGATGCCGGCGCGGGTGGAGCCGGTGATGGAAATCATGTCGATGTCCGGATGCAGCGACATCGCGGCACCCACCACGGGTCCTTCGCCGTTGACGAGGTTGAACACCCCCGGCGGCAGGTCGGCAGCGGCAATCACTTCGGCCAGGATTTGACCGGAAAACGGTGCGATTTCAGAAGGCTTGAGCAGCACGGTGCAGCCGACCGCGATCGCCGGCGCGGTCTTCGCGCACATCTGGTGGACCGGCCAGTTCCACGGCGTGATGAAGCCGCACACGCCGATAGGCTCCTTCAGGATGCGGGCCGAGTTGTGGTCTTCCTCGAAAGCATAGCTGCGCAGGATATTGAGCGCCGACTTGAAGTGGTTGGGCCCGAGCGCCGCCTGCGTGTTGCGTGCCAGCCAGTTGGGGGCGCCCATTTCTTCCATGATGGCTTCACCCATGTCGTCGAGGCGACGCTCGAATTCCGCCACGATTCGTTCGAGCGCGGCCATGCGGACTTCGCGCGTGGTAAGGGACCAGCTCTCGAAGGCGGCGCGCGCCGCCACCACGGCAGCATCGACGTCGGCCGCCGAGCCCGCGCTGATGTGACCGTTGACGGTGCCGGTGGCTGGATTGATGACGTCCATCAGCTTGGGCGTGACCGGTGGCACCCAGTGGCCGTTGATGTAGAAGTTCAGGTAGTCGCGCATGAGGGGTGTCCTTGGAGAATGTCTGGGGCGCGTCACCGGGGCGATTGGCCCGGGCACGCGGGGGTCACGGAGTTTCGGCGCGCTGCTTGAGCAGGCGCGCCGCGCTGTCCACGGTGGTGAGTACGGGCAGGTTCACTACGGCCGCCACGACCGGTGCCGCATGGGCCATGCTCAACTGGGTCCACCTCACAGCCAGCGCCGGCGGCGCGCCGCGCAGCCTCGACGACCAGCGCGTCGTGACGCGCTGTATCGCCGGCGTTGAGGGCATCAAGCGCACCCTCCGCCAGCACCGGCTCCAATCGCCTTCCCGCCGGGAATTCCTGCGGCAGCAGGTCCAGCGTGGCAGCGAAGCTCGCGATGAGACCGACCACCTGTCCCGTCCGCACCGCCTCCTCAATCATGGCGTCGAAAGGTTTCAGCACCGGGATCGTGGGAAAGCGGTGGGCCACTTCCTCGATGCACGGCCCGAAGGCCGAGCACGTGAAGAGAATGCCGCAGGCGTCGGTACGCACCGCGTAGGTGGCGAGCGCCACGAAGCGCGACGTCATGCCGTTGTCGACTTTCGCGCGGCCCGCAGCCAGGTCAACGGAAAGACTGTCGTCGACCAGGTTCATCCGCACGCAGTCGGGCCAGAGACGATCAAACGCCGCGTTGACCGGCGCCACGGAGTGCGCAAGGGCGTGGATGAGGGCGATACGGGGGGTGTCAGTCATCGTGGGTGCGTTTGCCTCGGGCCTTGGATGGGGCTATTGCCCGCTCGCCGCCTTGATGGATTTGACAATGTTCTGGTAGCCCGTGCAGCGGCAGAGATTGCCGGCGATGGCATGCCTGATGTCGTCGTCAGTCGGAAGCGGATTCTCGGACAGCAGTTGGTACGCGGACAGCACCATGCCTGGCGTGCAGTAGCCGCACTGCAGGCCATGATGCGTCACGAAGGCCTGCTGCAGCGGCGTGAGCTCGCCCGGCTTGGCAAGGCCTTCGATAGTGGTGACGTCCTGGCCCGCGGCATCCACGGCCAGCACACAGCAGGATTTCACGGTTTGTCCGTCGAGCAGCACCGTGCAGGCACCGCAGCTGCCCGTGCCGCAGCCGATGTGTGTTCCCGTGAGGCGAAGTTCGTCGCGGATGACTTCCGCGAGCTTGGCCCGGGTGTCGACCGCCAGCTCATGCGTGCGACCGTTGACCTTGAATTTGACGAGAGCCTTCATGGGCGTCCTCCGGCGAGCAGCATTGCAGTGGCTTGCTGGACCGCGCGGCGCGCATGCACGCGGGCCATTTCGCGACGGTACTCGCCGCTGCCGTTGAGATCGGCCAGGGCGTGGCGCGCGCCTTCATGCGCGCGATCACCAATGGTCTTGAGCGCCGCGTCGTCCAGGCCGCCCTTCAGCACGTCGGCGATATCAATCACGACCGGTCGCGCGCCAACGCCTCCAAGTCCGAGGGTCGCCGCGCAAAAGCCGGGCGCGATGGCGGCCGAGGCCAGCACGATGGGGAAGGCGCCTTCCACGCGACGCAGGCACTTGTGGGCAACGCCCGACCCCGCAGCTTGCTTGGGGATCTCCACCGCGACGAGCAGTTCATCGGGATCAAGTGCCGTGGTCATCACGTCGACGAAGAAGTCCTGCACACCGAGCCAGCGCTCGGAACCCTGCTTCTGGAGCAGGTAGCGCGCGTTCAGGGTGGCGGTGGCACAGAGGAAGTCCGCTGCCGGTTCGGCGTGCGCCAGGCTGCCGCCCAGGGTGCCGCGATGACGGACCTGCACATCGCCTATCGCCCGGGCGGCCAGCGCCAGCAGCGGCGCATGCTGCTGCACCAGCGGATGCTTGCCGAGCGCGTGGTGGCGCGTCATGGCGCCGATGCGCAAGGCAGGCCCCGTGTCCTCGATGCCATCGAGTCCGGTGACGTGATTGAGGCTCATCACCACCTCGGGCTGCGTGAGGTTCAAGGTCATCACGGGCACCAGGGTCATGCCGCCGGCCAGTACCTTGCAGCGGCTGCCGTGCGTGCCCAGCAACTGCAGCGCCTCGGTTACGGTTTTCGGGGCGAGGAACTCGAATTCGCCGGCAATCATGCCTGACCTCCTGTCGAATGAATGGCGTTCCACACGTTCTGCGGCGACAGCGGCAGGCGGTCGATGCGCACGTTGAAGTCACGCAGCGCATCTTCGACCGCGCTGCACAGCGCCCCCAGGGGACTCGTGATGCCGGATTCGCCCACGCCCTTGGCGCCGAGCGGCGAGAACGGCGAGAGCGTTTCCTGATGTTCAAGTTCGATGTGCGGCACTTCCATGGCCGTAGGCAGGTTGTAGTCCATGAAGGTGGTGGTGGTGAGCTGGCCGTAGTCGTCATAGACCAGTTGCTCATACAGCGCGCCGCCGATGCCCTGCGCGGTGCCGCCATGCACGTTGCCCTCGGCGGTCATGGGATTGATGATCTTGCCTGAGTCGTGCACCGCGCAGTAGCGCAGGATTTTCACCATCCCGGTTTCCACGTCCACTTCGGCGATGAGTGCGGTGGACTGGTTGGCCCACGAGGGATACGCGCTGTACCGGCCCTGGATTTCCGGCTGGTGGTAGACGTTCTCATGCCTGAAGTAGCGGGTGGATTCGAGGCCAGGCTCCACGCCGCAGGCCGCTGTACCGTGGCAGTCGCCATAGATCTTGGCAATCACGGCCCGCGTCTCCACGCAGCGAAACGGCGCGCCCTTCAGCATGATCTTGCCGTTATCCACTTCAAGGTCGTCCGTGCTCACTTCCAGCAGGTGGCCGGCCACCTTAAACAGCTTCTCGCGCAGTTCGCCCGCGGCGAGGTGCACAGCCGAGCCGCCCATGATGACCCCGCGCGAGCTGTAGTTGCCGAGCCCATAGGGACAGAGCGCGGTGTCGCCCTGGATTACGCGGATGTGCTGCATGTCGATGCCAAGCTGGTCGGCGGCGATTTGGGCCAGCGCGGTTTCGTTGCCGGTGCCCGGCGAGGTGACGCCGGTCAACACAGTGACATCGCCTGTAGGGCTGATGCGTACCGTGGCACCGTCCCAGCCGGCAAAGCGCTGCGAGCCCGCGATACTGCAGCCTTCCGGTGTCAGCTCCTGGCCGAAGCCAAGCCCGATGTATCGACCCTCAGCGCGAGCTTCGGCCTGCAGCCTTGGGAAATTGGCGTAGTCGATCATCACCATCACGCGCTGCAGGGCCTTGGGATAATTCCCGCTGTCGATGATCGCGCCGCCATTGTGCGGGAACGGGAACTCCTCGGGCTGGATAAAATTGCGCAGGCGCACGACGCTGCGATCGAGTCCTGCCTCGTGCGCCACGGCATCCATGACCCGATCCATCAGCCAGGAGGACGACTCCTTGCCGAAGCCGCGGTAGGCATTCCACGGACACTTGTTGGTGGCCACGGCGATGACTTCGACATCGGTGTCGTGAATCTTGTACACGGTGGGAATGGCGAAGCCCGTGACGTAGGACTGGCCCCAGCCGGCAAGCCCGCTGGGTGCACCGACGTCCGCGACGTAGCGCACCTTGAGTGCGGTAACCTGTCCGTCGGCTTCGAAGGCCGCTTCCCAAGCGAACTTGCCTTCGCGCGCGTGGCCGCCGGCGAGCAGGTCCTCACGCCGTTCGGCGACCCAGCGCACCGGGCGACACGCGATGATCGACAGCGCGGCGGTGAGGGCTTCTTCCTGGAAGGCGGGGATTTTGAGGCCGAAGGCACCGCCTACGTTGGGCTGGATCACCTGGATGCTGTTCTCGGGCAGGTGGAGCGTCTGTGCCAGCTGCGTGCGCATCGGGTGCGGGCACTGGGTCGAGGCCCAGAAGCGGAGCGTCTGGCGATGCGCATCCCAGTCGGCGACATAGGCCCGGGGTTCCATCGCGGCGCCCGTGTAACGATGGTGATGCAGCTCGCCACCCACAGTGTGGCTTGCGCCCTTGAGCACGGCCTGTGCATCTCCACTCTGCATGCGGGTCTGGAACAGGACGTTGCTGCCCCAGCCCTGTTCGACCAGCGGCGAGCCCTCTTCAAGGCCGCGCGCCGGATCGACCACCGGATCGAGCTCTTCGTAATCGACGTCCACCAGCATCGCCGCCTGCTTGGCGGTGTAGGGATCTTCGGCCACCACGGCGGCCACGCTTTCGCCGGCGTAACGGATGTGGCCTATCGCCAGCGGGAAAAGCTCGAAGGGCTTCATGGACGCGCCTTCGCCAAAGCCCTCCACGGGCATGGCGTAGTTGCGGGCTTTCAGATCCTCGCCGGTCACCACGCACACGACACCCGACAGCGCCAGCGCCGCGGAGGCATCGATGGACAGGATGCGCGCGGCCGCAAACGGGCTGCGCACGATATGGGCGTAGGCCATGTGGTCGAGCTTGACGTCACCCGTGTACAGGCCAGCACCGGCGACCAGCGCCGGACTGTTCTGGGCGGGCATGTCCTTACCTATGAACGCCATCTGCAAATCTCCTTTTTCGGTCTGGAGGCCGCCGCGACGCGCAGGCTTCGCGGCAGGCGTTTACCCCTCAAGGGGCTGCATTGAATTGTTCAGCGCTGGCGGCCGAGCAGCCGTGCAACCAGGCCACGCAGCCACGCCTTGACGCTCGCCCACAGCAGCCCACCCGCATCCAGCTGGCGCACGGGCGCAGGCGGGTCGAAGTCCGCTGCGGCGGTGCCCACCGTGATCTGGCCTTCCAGGTTGACGGCGAACTGAGCGAGCAGCCGGGAGGTCACTTCTTCCAGCAGGCCGCTGCGGCCAAACTGCGCCACCGCGCCGGCCAGCGAGATGTCCGACTCAACGCTGACTTCGGTGCCTGCAGCTGATTCGGCGAGTCGATAGACGGTGCTGAACTTGGCCCGACTGCCCGCGCCCCGGTCACGGCCGTTGCCCGTGATCGCGCCGCTCCAGTCGGCCGCGTCCGCCGTGTGCACGGCATCACCTTCAAAGGCCGTGGTAATCGGCCCGAGTTTGACTTCCACCCGACCCTTGAACCGGCCTTCGCCCAGGTCCTCGGTGATCTGGGTGCCGGGAATGCAGGTGGCGACGCGCGGCACGTCCTGGAACAAGTCCCAGACCTGTCCACGCGCGCGCGGCACCGTGAAGGTATTGGCGATCTTCATCCGGACTCGACTCCCCGTCCGCCAGGGCGGACCCGTTGCATTTTTTCCAGTCGCGCCGCGTGCCGGTCCTCGCCGGAGAACTCGCCTGCCGCACTGCGGGGATTTCGTTGATAGTTCGAAGCCTAAATCATCTGGGGCATAACAGGAAATCTTCTTCCATGCAGGTCAAAAACATCACGGTGCCAATGCAACGCCGCTGCGGCCGCTCACGAACAGCCGGATGTAGAAAGTGTTTGACCAGGGTCCTAAGCGCCTGATCGCCGGCGGCGGCGACACCCTCGCGGCCATTGCCAAGTTTGGTGTCAGCGACAACATCTCCTATATCTCAACCGCCGGTGGCGCGTTCCTGGAATTTCTGGAAGGCAAGATTTTGCCCGCGGTGGAGATCTTGGAAATACGAGGGTCAAGTTAGGCTCTTGTTGTAGGTGCCGAAAAGAATTCAAGCTGTCAGCCGCGTCAGTGCCTCGCGATACTTGGCGGCAGTTTTTTCCAGAATCTCGGCTGGCAAGGTCGGCGCCGGTGCGCGCTTGTTCCAGTCGAGCGTCTCGAGATAGTCGCGCACAAACTGTTTGTCAAAACTCGGTGGGCTCATGCCAATCTGGTATTGGTCGGCCGGCCAGAAGCGGGAAGAGTCCGGTGTCAGCACTTCGTCGATTAAAACGAGTTCGTCATTGGCATCCAGGCCAAACTCGAACTTGGTGTCGGCAATGATGATGCCTTTAGTGCGTGCAAAGTCGGCAGCGGTCTGATAGATAGCGATGCTCACGTCACGCACCTGCTCGGCACGGGCACGCCCGAGCAGCCCGCAGGTACGTTCGAAATCGATATTCTCATCGTGATCCCCCGCCTCGGCCTTGGTCGACGGCGTGAATAAGGGCTGAGGTAATTGTTGTGCTTGTTGTAAACCACTCGGCAGGCTTAAACCGCACACATGCCCTGTGTGTTGATAATCTTTCCAGCCCGAACCGATGAGGTAACCGCGGACAATCGCTTCGACCGCCAGCGGACGTAATTTGTCGACAACGATGGCGCGGCCGTCGACGCTGGCGCGCTCAGCGGCATCTGGCAGCACATCACTCAAGCTCAGCTTGGACAAATGATTGCGGATTACACCCTGCAGACGGGCAAACCAGAAATTCGACAGCGCGGTTAATACCGCGCCCTTACCGGGCACGGGGTCGTTCATTACAACGTCGAAGGCTGAGATGCGATCGGTGGTCACTATCAGCAGATGCTGCGCACCTACCGCGTAGACATCGCGCACCTTGCCACGTTGAATAAGGGGCAAGCTGGTGAGCTTGGACTGGTAAAGAGCCGCTGTTGTCATGCATCGCTGCTCGGCTGAGAGGGGCGCGTATTCTGCCCAATGACGCCGCCAAAGGCCACCCCACGTAGCCGCAATTATTCTGGCTGAATTGCGGCGTTTGGCCGGCGATTTGACTCGGGCAACTGCGCCGTTTTTTTAATCAGGAATGCGGCTTAACCAAGCGTGGCATATCACCTGCGGTGCCCATGGCGCGCGCGATTAACCAGTGTTTAAGTGGTGCGCTGCGCTGTGTGATATTCATGCCGAGACCGCGCACCTGACGCGCTATAACTTCATCACGCTGGAACAAGCGGTGCAGTCCGTCGGTCACCAAGGTCATAGCCAGCGTCTCGCTTTTGCGCCAACGCTCAAAGTGTCGCAGGGCGCACACCGACGGCCACGGGGTGCTACCGGCGGGGCCTAAACATTCGACCAGCGCCGCAGCGTCCATGAGGCCCATGTTCAGACCCTGGCCGGCGAGTGGATGCATGAGGTGCGCAGCATCGCCGAGCAATACACAATGGCCATCGACCATCCGCGCAACTTGGGCACGGGCCAATGGAAAACTCGCACGAGCACTGATCTGAGTCGGTGCACCCAGGCAGTGGGCAAAGCTCTCGCGCAGTGCGCTCGCAAATTGCGACTCGTCGCTGCGCATAAGCTCAACAGCGCGCTCGTCCTCGCACGACCACACGATCGCGCACTCACGGGGCGCCGCCAGTGGTAGCGCCGCCAGCGGCCCGGTCGGCAGAAAACGCTGCCGCGCCACCCCACCGTGGGCACGCGCAAAACTGACATTGCACACGATCGCACTCTGGCGATAGGCAACCCGCGCCTGCTCGATACCCGCCGCCGCACGTACCTGCGAATCAGCGCCATCGGCACCGATCAATAGCCGTGCGCGCAGGCGCCCACCATCGGCAAGCACCACTTCGAGCGGTGTGCCGGCACAAAATTCACTCAGCGCACGCGCTAACACGCTCACGCCGGGACGCGTTGCAAGGCTAGCTGCCAAGGCCGCTATCAGATTCTGATGTTCGACGATGTAGCCCATCGCGCCGCGATGGGTGGTGGGCGCGGTGAACTCAAGCCGCCCTTTGGAGCCCGCATCCCACACCAGCATGGAGTCGAAACTCCCCACACGTTCATGGGTCAGCAGCGTCCAAGCCCGCACCGCCTCCAACACACGACGGGCCGCCGGTGTTAATGCATAAGTGCGCAAGGCCGTCTCGCCGCTGGGTGGTGTGGTGTCGAGTTGTGGTTCGAGCAGACATACGCTGTAACCG
>JAYUQF010000431.1:0-3285 GCA_043756885.1 Pseudomonadota bacterium | reverse complement strand
GATGGCAAATACCGGTCCTTCAATCTGCTCGCTGAGATCAACATCGGTGATGATGGTCGCGATCTCGATGATGACATCACGCTCTGGTTCGAGCCCGGTCATTTCGAGATCGATCCAGATCAGGTTACCGGCGGAATACTGCATAAAAAAACTCCGGTCGTGAACGCACTTTCCGCCGATGGTAGTTGAAGCTTCAGGGGGCGGCTATCGTCACCACCGGACAAGGCCAGAATGGACTAAGGACCCTGGTCAATATTATCTCGTCAACACCGAGGGTGTTTGTGAGTGGTTGCGGCCAGGCGCGTTTCGCCGGCAATAGCGTGCTATTGCCAAGAAATGCAACGCCGCTGCGGCCGCTCACGAACAGCCGAATGTAGAGATAGTTTTGACCAGGGTCCTAATAGTCGCGTCGACTGGCGAGCGCGTGGGAGAGCGTTGAACCATCGACAAATTCGAGATCACCACCGACCGGCACGCCATAGGCGATACGCGTCGCACGTACATTGGCGCGCTGCGCCAACTGGCGCAGGTAATGGGCGGTAGCCTCACCTTCCATGGTGGTGCCGGTCGCAACAATCAACTCACGAACCTCACCACCCGCTAAGCGCGATTCCAACAAGGTCATACCAATAGCTTCGGGTGTCACGCCGTCGATCGGCGAAAGACGACCCATCAGCACAAAGTATTTGCCACGAAAATCCGAGGCCGCTTCGATAGCCGCGACATCGAGTGGGCTCTCAACCACGCACACCAAGCCGGCATCGCGATTATCACTGCGGCACAGGGCGCAGATTTGTGTTTCGCAGAAGGTACGACAGCTTGCGCACTGACCAATCTGATCGGCCGCGCGACGCAGCACGTCAGACAACCGCCGCGCCTTGTCGCGATGCTGTTCAAGTAGATGGAAAGCGATGCGCTGTGCCGACTTCGGACCGATGCCGGGCAGAAATTGCAAGGCCGAGATTAACTCAACCAACAGCGGCGAGGGATTCATGTTTGCCAGTGCACGGGGTCTTGCGATTTAGAACGGCAGTTTGACGCCGGGCGGCAGATTCATGCCGGCGGTGATGCCGGACAGCTTGTCCTTGCTCAGGGCCTCGACCCGTCGGTTAGCATCATTCATGGCGGCCGCCACCAGGTCCTCGATCATGCTCTTGTCGTCTTGCATAAGGCCCGCGTCGATGCAGACTTTACGCACGTCGTGCCGGCCATTCATGATCACTTTGACCATACCACCACCCGCTTCACCGGTAACTTCGGTGGCGGCGATCTCGGCCTGCAGGCGCTCCATGTCGGCCTGCATTTTTTGCGCTTGTTTCATCAAGTCGCCTAGTCCACCCCGCATGATTTATTTGCTCCGCTATTGTGGGCTGCTAACCGGCACGCTCAGCGCACGGTTACGTCTTCGATGGTCGCGCCAAAAGTATCGCGCAGCGCTTGCACGTTGGGGTCGGCGTCGATATCCGCTTCGGCACGGCGCTGGCGCTCGGCATCGGCAGCAATCTGTTGCTGCGAGGGGGTGCTCAACTGAGCGTCGTTACCCACCGACACGTTGACTACCATCGGGCTTGCAAATTTTTCCGTGAGCGCCGCTTGCAATGTTTCAACATGGCGGCGCGCCGCGAGTTTTTCAAACTGCGGTGCGATCACGAGATCAACGCGCCGGCCGTCGAAACTCGTAACGGCACTATTGCGCGCCAATTCACGCGCCAGTCCGACGACCACCAACTCATCAACAACCTGCGCCCAATCAAATTGCCCTGGCGAGGGTAGCGGTGAAACTTGCGCCACCACTAAAGCGGCCTTTTCCACGACCGTCAGCACCGCTGCGGGCGGTGGTTCAATAACTCCGCTGCTGGCCGCGCTCGTCATGGCGGGCGCTACCTGCGCAATAGGCGCAGGTTCGGCCAGCGGCGCAACTGCTGGTTTTGATGGTTGACTCTCGCTGGCTGCGGGCAGCGGGGAAGAAGGCGCCGGCGCCGCACGGGGACCAGCACCACCTGTTCCATCCGCAGGGCGAAAGGCCAACATGCGTAACAAGGTCATCTCGAAGGCCGCTTCGGCATCGGGGCTCATGGCGAGATCGCGTCGACCCGTCAGTGCGATTTGATACAGCAGTTGTACCTCATCGGCGGGCACACGCTCCGCCAAAGCGGCAACACGTTTATCACCTTCCAGATCGCCCGCTGCCGCGCCTAACACCTGCACCACTGCCACCCGCCGCAATAACGACGCCATCTCGGCCAGCACCTGCGCGTAGTCCGGCACGTAGGTCGCCAGATCGCGCGCCGCCGCGATCACGGCATGGGCATCACCCTGGGCAATCATCGTCAAAATCTTCACCACCCGGTCTTGATCAACCGTGCCGAGCATCATCACAACTTCGTTGGTTTCGATCTTGCCCGCACCATGCGCAATGGCCTGGTCAAGCAGGCTCAGGGCATCGCGCACACTGCCACCGGCGGACTGGGCAATGAGCGACAGTGCGCTGTCTTCAAAGCTTATGCCCTCGGCGCGCAGCACCGTGGCCAGATGCTGGGCCAGCAAACTGCTCGGCATGCGTGTCAGATTGAACTGCAGGCAACGCGAGAGGATGGTGACCGGCAGCTTTTTTGGATCGGTGGTGGCGAGCAGAAATTTGACGTGCGCCGGTGGTTCTTCCAAAGTTTTCAACAAGGCGTTGAAGGAGTGGTTGGAGAACATGTGCACTTCGTCGATCAGGTAGACCTTGTAGCGCGCGTGAGTGGGCGCGTATTGCACGTTGTCGAGCAACTCACGGGTCTCGTCGACCTTGGTGCGCGAAGCGGCGTCCACCTCGATTAAATCAATGAATCGGCCCTGGTCGATAGCGGTGCACGCACCACAGGTGCCACAGGGTGTACTACTGACGCCCACCTCGCAGTTCAAAGCTTTGGCCAGCACCCGCGCGAGCGTGGTCTTGCCGACACCGCGGGTGCCAGTGAACAGATAGGCGTGGTGCAGGCGCCCGGTATCGAGGGCGTTGATCAGCGCTTTGAGCACATGCGCCTGGCCGATCACCTCGGCAAAGTTGTGCGGCCGCCACTTGCGTGCCAGAACCTGATAGCTCATGTGACGTTGCTCATCACTAAAACGCGGAGTGGGCGCGGTGGGGCGCGATGCATCGATAGACCTGGCTGTAAGGCGGCGAACGTGCCAGCCGCACCCCGGCACCCACAGTGACTGCTACCGTTGCTCCCTTCCGGGCCTGGCGGGGTTTACAGAGCTGTGCTGCGAGGGGACCGACACGTTCACCATTGAATCGTA
>JAYUQF010000430.1:0-3291 GCA_043756885.1 Pseudomonadota bacterium | reverse complement strand
TTGGCTGGCTGACCAGCTCGCACCCCTGGCCGACGCCGGCTTCGCCCAGGCCGCGCCGGGCACGGCGGCCGCTTGGCAAGCGGCGCTGGCCTATTCCTTACAGCTGTATTTCGACTTCTCCGGTTATTCCGATATGGCGCTGGGTCTGGCCGGCATGTTTGGCCTGACCCTGCCGGTTAATTTTGACGCACCCTATCGCGCTACCAGCATCCGCGATTTCTGGCGGCGCTGGCATATGACACTCTCGCGCTTCCTGCGTGACTACTTGTACATTCCCTTGGGTGGCAGCCGCAGCGGTGTACTGCGTGCTTATGGGGCGACCTTGTTGACGATGCTGCTGTGCGGGTTATGGCACGGCGCTGGTTGGACCTTCATCGCCTGGGGCGGGTTGCACGGCGTGGCGGTCTGTTGCAATCGGTGGTGGCTGAGCTTTGGCCGGCCCTTACCGGCCGCCTTAGGCTGGTTGTTGACCATGGTGTTCGTGATCATCGGTTGGGTGTTGTTTCGCGCTGACGATTTCCATGGAGCGGCACGTATGCTCAGCGCCATGGCCGGTCAGGCCGGCGCTGGTTTCGCCGATGACGACGGCTGGCCACTGTTGGCGCTGGCGGCGGCGCTGGCACTTATCGGCCCGACTAATTTGAGCCTGTCGCGCCTGGACGGGTTTTACCGCCCGTGGCTGGCCCTGCCCCTGGCGCTGGTCATGCTGGTCACGGTGTTGCGCGTCGGCCAGGGGCGCGGCGTCGAATTTATCTACTTCCAATTTTAAGATGCGATGGGGGCGCTACATTCGTGTGCTGCTGGTGAGCCTCGGCACGCTGGGGCTGGCAGTTTACGGCGTCATCGTGCTGCTTGACCCCTATATGGACGTGCCCTTTTCGCCGGCGCTGCCACGCCAGCCGGTTTCGACCAATCAACGCTTTGCCTACCCCGCGCTGGCGCGCCTGCCACACTTCGACAGCGCCGTGCTTGGCACCTCAACCATGCGACTGCTCGACCCGCAACAGCTCGACACCAAGCTCGGAACGCACGTGGTGAACTTGGCGATGAATTCCGCCACACCCTACGAGCAGTCGCGTATTTTCGAAGTGTTTCTGCATCACCATCCAAAGCCACGCCTGGTGGTGCTGGGCAATGATGGCACTTGGTGCAATCGCAAGCCCGATCCCGCCAATTACACTTTTCGCGCCTTTCCCGAATGGATGTACGACACCGATCGCTGGAACGATTTGTTCTATCTGTTTAACGACAAGGCGCTGGAAGACGCGGTGCGTATGGCCGAACTGCTCAGTGGCCGGCGCGAAGCCAAATATCGACTCGACGGCTATCGGGATTTCACTCGGGATTTCGGCCGCTACGACCCCGCTGCCGTGCACCGCCGACTTTATCGAGGCCGCCCGGGTCGCGATGCGGGTCACGACACCGAACCCAGCTTGACACAACCGGCCTGGTCTTATCCCTTATTACCACGCATGCGGGCGCTGCTCGGGCAGTTGCCGACATCGACTCGCATCGTGCTGCTGTATCCGCCCGTGCATCGTCATTATCTGGAAAACATGGCCGCCAACCTCGCCGAATGCAAAGCTCGCAGCGCTGCGCTGCTGGCACATTTGCCCAACCTGGTAACGCTGGACTATCTGCAGGTCTCGGCACTGACCGCTAGTGACGACAATTTCTGGGACGCGGTCCATACCACCGCGCCCGTTGCGCGTTTGATCGAAACCGACCTCGCGGCCGTCGTGCAGGGCCACGCGCCGTCGTCGGGCTTTGCGCGCTTACGGCTAAGCGCAGCGAGCAAACCTGACCACGACAGGTCGCCCTGACCTGCTGCCCATGGCACAATATCTAGCGCAGTGAGGCCGTGGTTGAGCAAAAATCTATGGAATATCGAGCACCGTACATCATCAATGACCGGCCGATCCGCTTTGCAGTAGTTGGCTGCGGGCGCATTTCCGATCGTCACTTTGAGGCTCTTGCAGTGCACCGGCAACGGGCCGAACTGGTGGCGGTATGTGATACCGATGCCACCCTTATGCAGGCGAGCGCGGCCAATCGCGGTGTGCCGGGCTATGGTTCGATAAGCGAATTACTGAAACATTCCCAGGCCGACGTACTGGTGCTGTGCACACCCAGTGGCCTGCATCCGCAACACGCCATGGAGATCGCCCGCGGCGGCCGCCACGTGGTCACCGAAAAGCCCATGGCCACGCGACTGGTCGACGGCAAGCGCATGGTCACGATCTGTGACGAGCAGGGCGTGCATCTGTTTGTGATCAAACAAAACCGACTCAACCCAACCTTGCAACACCTCAAGCGCGCTTTTGTGCAGCGGCGCTTCGGCCGCATTTATATGGTCAACGTCAATGTTTTCTGGACGCGGCCACAGGAGTATTACGACCAAGCCTCGTGGCGTGGTACCTGGGAATTTGATGGTGGTGCCTTCATGAACCAAGCCAGCCACTACGTCGATTTACTCGACTGGCTGGTCGGGCCGATCGAGAGCGTGCACGCTTATACCGCGACCCTCGAGCGCAATATCGAAGTGGAAGATACCGGCGTTGCGAACATCAAATGGCGCTCGGGCGCGCTGGGATCGGTCAACGTGACCATGCTGACTTACCCGCGCAACCTTGAAGGCTCGATAACCATCCTTGGCGAGAAGGGCACGGTGGTGGTTGGTGGCGTGGCGGTCAACGAAATCAAACATTGGGAATTTGCGGACGTACAAGACGACGACGCCGTTATCACCGATGCCAATTACAGCCCGACCTCGGTATACGGGGTTGGCCACCCGGCCTATTACGACAACGTCATAAGCGTTTTGCGCGGCCAGGCCAAGGCCGAAACCGACGGTCGCGAAGGCCTGCGTTCTTTGGAGACCTTAATCGCCATCTACACCTCAGCGCGCGATGGCCGCCGGGTCTCCTTGCCACTCGAACACTGAGGGCGGGTTATGGGCGATTACACCGCACACGCTACCGCCATCATCGACAACGGTGCCACCATCGGCGCTGGTACACGTATATGGCATTGGGTGCATGTGAGCGCAGGCGCGCAGATCGGCCGCGAATGTTCGCTGGGTCAGAACGTGTACGTCGGCAACCGGGTCACGATCGGCGACCATTGCAAGATCCAGAACAATGTCTCGGTCTACGACAACGTCACACTCGAAGATGGTGTGTTCTGCGGGCCCAGCATGGTATTTACCAATGTCTACAACCCACGCGCGGAGATCTCGCGTAAGGACGAATACCGCGACACCCTGGTGCGACGCGGCGCTACCCTCGGCGC
>JAYUQF010000429.1:0-9134 GCA_043756885.1 Pseudomonadota bacterium | reverse complement strand
CAAAGGCCAACGAACTGCCCCATTGGCCGGCGCCGGTTTCGGTGGTGAGCCGACGCACTCCTTCCTGGGCGTTGTACCAGACCTGCGGCACGGCGGTGTTGGGTTTGTGCGAGCCTGCCGGACTCACACCTTCGTATTTGTAATAGATGCGGGCTGGGGTATCGAGCAGCTTTTCGAGTCGGTGCGCGCGAAATAGCGGGCTCGGTCGCCATAAACGATACACATCAAGCACCGCGCCGGGAATGTCGATGTAGCGCTCGGTGCTCATTTCCTGCTCGATCAACGCGCGCGGAAAAATCGCCGCGAAGTCGTCTGCCACCGCCGGCTGATGGGTGGCCGGATGCAGTGGCGGCGGCGGTGGTGCGGGCAGATCCGGCACGATGTTGTACCAGCGTGTGGGCATCTCCCGCTCGTCCAGCAGGATCTTGGTCGGTGTGCTCATGACTTCGGGCTCCGCAACAAAATAACCAGGCAACTTGCGTCAAGGATGACAGGGGCTGGTCCTGCAAACCAGAAGCCCGCCGACGCTGCTGTGCCAGCGGTGTATTGAATGGTTAGACTCGCAGGCCAATAACCCGGAGAAGCGCCATGGCCCGCGTCACAATTGTTCAGACCGATGTCATCGATGATCCCGTCATTCGCGAGATCTTCGACTGGGTAAGCACGGTGGAAGGTGCGGTGCCCAATCACTTCCGCATCGAGATGAATTTCCCGGAACTGCTGAAAGCCAAGCTCGGCACCACGCGTGTGTTATGGCAGATGGGTGAGCTGACCCTGCCCGAGGTGCAACACGTGGGCATCCTCGTATCGCGCGCCAACGGCTGCCCCTATTGCACGGGCGCGTTCTGCACCATTCTCAACTACGGGCTTGGCAGCACCGAAGACTACGTGAGCACCTTGGTCACAGACGGCCTCGACGCCGTCACCACGCCGCGTTTGCGCACGCTGTTGGAGTTTGCGCTGCGCGTCAACGCCGATGCACGTTCGATCACCGATGCCGACGTCGATGGACTACGCACGGCGGGCCTCACCGATAAAGGCATCGTGCAACTCATCCACCTCGTGTCCGACTTTGCTTCCTACAATCGGCTGAATCTCGCGGTGGCTACCGACTACGACTACCGGGACATGTGGCGCACCCTCGCTTTTAACTGGCAGCCGAGCAGCGGTGAGCCAGCCGGTGACAATACCCGCGGCGTGCGGCGTGACGTGTGAATTTTTGTCCTGGTCTAGGCCTGCAGGCGCTAGCAGCCTGGGCTGAGTGGCATCGCCAAACGTCGCTGTTTGGCTGCCGGTTGAGGCGGGTTTTCTTGAATTCCTTACGGTCCATGTGAGCCTGCCCTTGATCTACAAGCAAGTGGAACAGAGCTGCCCCGGCTCGTAGTTTGGGATCTTTTTGACGAGGGCTTTCTTGGTGCCGCTATGCTGCGCAAATGTTTTGGCCATCGCGTCCGTCTCCCGCGCTTCGGGGCGCCGCCGGCGCTGCGCGTGCAGGTGTCTCTTGCGCGAGCGTAACCGGCGCAACAAGGGATCCGATAACTATTCTGGCAGCGGCGCACAATACGGCTCAACGTGTTAAGACATTGGACATTTGTATTCACTCCTTATCGTATAACGACTTGCCACAGCGGCAAGCCGTTACACCGGGTTGCGTACTCGGATCCTGCCTATCGCTCAGCTGCGATCGAACCGGTCGAGGTTCATTACTTTTGTCCAGGCTTTGACGAAGTCCCGTAGGAAGCGCTCGTTACCGCCCGCAGATGCATACAGCTCGGCTACCGCGCGTAGTTCGGCGCTCGATCCGAACATCAAATCGACCGGCATCGCCGTCCATTTGCGTTTGCCCGTCGCACGATCGAGGCCTTCGTACGCACCTTCCGAGGTCGCAGACTTTTTCCACTCCGTTGTCATGTCGAGCAAGTTAACGAAGTAGTCGTTACTGAGCGTACCTGCGCGACTCGTGAAGACACCGTGCGCTGCCTGTGCGACATTCGCATTGAGCGCGCGCAGGCCGCCAACGAGCACCGTCATCTCGGGTACCGTTAGCGTCAACATCCTCGCCCGCTCTACCAACGCCGCCGACGGGTTCATCGGCTGGCCAGAGACATAGTAGTTACGGAAGCCGTCGGCTTGTGGCTCAAGCACTGCGAACGCAGCTGCGTCGGTTTGCGCCTGCGAAGCGTCGGTGCGACCTGCCAGGAAAGGCACTTCGACCGATTGACCCACGGCCTTCGCAGCTTGCTCGATCGCGGCGTTACCACCGAGCACGATTAAGTCGGCAAGCGACACCTTGCGTCCACCTGCGGCGGTGCTGTTAAAGTCCTTCTGGATCGCTTCGAGCTGCGGCAACACCTTGGCGAGCATTTCGGGGTCATTAGCCACCCAGTCCTTCTGCGGTGCGAGTCGAATGCGTGCGCCGTTTGCGCCGCCGCGCAGATCCGTGCCACGGAACGAAGCGGCCGCGCCCCAAGCGGTGCGCACGAGTTCGGGCCCAGTTATACCGGAGGCGAGAATCTCCGCCTTGAGCGCCGCGACATCCGCTGCGTCAACCAAGGGATGATCCACTGCGGGCACGGGATCCTGCCAAATCAGCGCTTCGCTTGGTACTTCCGTGCCGATGTAGCGCCCACGCGGACCCATGTCACGATGCGTGAGCTTGAACCAGGCCTTGGCAAACGCTTTCTGGAACTCCTCTGGATTCTTTTGGAAGCGTTGCGAAATCTCGCGATAGGCAGGATCAAACTTTAGCGCTAAATCGGTGGTCAGCATGATCGGCGCATGCCGCTT
Organism: Pseudomonadota bacterium; assembly: GCA_043756885.1. Classification (GTDB taxonomy): domain Bacteria; phylum Pseudomonadota; class Gammaproteobacteria; genus JADJYF01. The sequence continues at coordinate 6,347 of JAYUQF010000429.1, read as the reverse complement.
GTCAGGATCGTGCGCATCCGGTACGAGATTGGCAGCGGCTTGATCTATTGGAATCCACTGTGTCGCTCCGGCTGGGCTCTTGGTCTTGGCCCACTCAAAGGCAAACAAGTTGTCGAAGAAATTAGTGGTCCAAGCAATCGGGTTCACCGTCCACGCGCCTTCGAGGCCGCTCGTCACGGTGTCTACGCCGTGGCCTTTGCCACACTCGTTAGTCCAGCCAAAACCTTGGCTTTCGAGGCCCGCCGCTGCGGGCTCCGCGCCAGTGCACTTGGCAGGACTATGGGCACCGTGCGCTTTGCCGAAAGTGTGACCACCGGCTATCAGTGCAACCGTCTCTTCGTCGTTCATCGCCATTCGACCGAAAGCTTCTCGAATGTCGCGCGCAGCGAGCAGCGGATCGGGATTGCCATTCGGGCCTTCGGGATTGACATAAATAAGGGCCATCTGCACCGCAGCGAGTGGCTTGGCAAGCTTGCGATCGCCACTGTAGCGCTCATCGCCAAGCCACTTCTGCTCGCTGCCCCAGTTGACCACCTCTGCTTCCCAGTCGTCTGTGCGACCGCCGGCGAAGCCAAAGGTTTTAAAGCCCATGTCCTCGAGCGCGACATTTCCAGCGAGCACCATCAGATCCGCCCATGATAGGTTCACGCCGTACTTTTGCTTCACGGGCCACAGTAAACGGCGCGCCTTATCGAGATTGCCGTTATCGGGCCAACTATTGAGAGGCTCGAAGCGTTGTTGACCGCCACCGCGGCCATCGGCGATGCGATACACGCCCGCGCTGTGCCAAGCCATGCGGATCATGAATGGGCCGTAATGGCCAAAGTCTGCAGGCCACCATGGTTGAGAAGTGGTTAGGATCGAGCGAATGTCATTCTTAACAGCTTTTAGGTCGAGGCTCGAAAACGCCTTTGCGTAGTCGAAGTCATCGCCAAGCGGGTTTGATGCTGCGCCGTGTTGGCGCAGCGGCGTCAAGTCGATTTGTTCGGGCCACCAGAACTTGTTGGTAGTAGCCGCAGGCTCAGCGGCCATTGTCATTGTGGGTTGATAAATCAGCGCCGCAAGCGCTGTCGCAGCGAAGGCAGTCATCAGTTTCGATTTCATCGCAAATTCCTCCATCTGGGTCTACAAATTGTCTTCGGCAAATTGTCTTCTGCGGCAATCCTATGCCTGGAGGTGATACGAAGATAATCAATAGAATTTATCGCTTCGTTAGACTACGCCTATCGGTCGCAACCGGCAGAGGGGCGCGCCATTAGCGGACAACGCGCCCAAGGCCGTACTACCGCAACGGCGAACGCAATATTGGAGTCAGGCGAAGGTTTGGTGTTTTCCCATTCGGCGCAGGCATGTGCAGGGAAAACGCCCACCTGACGCGATCCTGCCGTTTTATGGTCATCCATTAAAACTTGCCGAATACGCGGCGGTGCTCGATGTACTGTCCGGTGGCCGCTTCGAGCTTGCCATCGGTCGTGGTTATCGTCCCCATGAATTTGATGGCTTCGGCGTGAACATCAAGCAGCGCAAGTCGATGACCGACGAAGGCATCGATATCATGCAGCTGGCCTGGCGCGGTGAACGCTTCAGCTTTGCCGGCAAACACTACCAGGTCAAGGCTGCGCGTTTGACGCCGATGCCGGTGCAGCAGCCGCTGCCACTGTGGTCCGGCGCGGCGACCGCGACCTCACGCCGTGAGGTCGCGCAGCGCGGTTTGCCGCTACTGGTTTCGCTCATTACCAACCTCGCCGAAACTAAAGCCGAATTTAGTGACTACACAACTTCGCTGCTGGCGTGTGGCCGCGACCCGGCGTTATTCCCGCGGGCCTTAATCCGCGAGTTCTACGTCGCCGACGACGGCGCGCGCGCGTGGGCCGAGGTCAAGCCGCATTTTTTGCATATCTACCGCAAAGTTTACTGCCCACCATGGCTCGGCTTTTACGCTGACAACACCGATAGTTCACAACGCCTGGTCACCGATCCCCACGACGCCTATTTCGAGTCCGAAAATTTCCGTCGCAATCGTCACATCATCGGTGACCCGCAGTTCTGCGCGCGTGAGCTGCGGCGGTTCCGCGACGAGGCCGGCATCGACCTTATGATCCTGCGCATGCAATTCCCTGGTCAGCCCCACGCGCAGGTCATGCGTTCACTCGAACTACTGGTTAACGAAGTGATCCCACGCGTCGAAGCCGATGGCTGAGCGCTGTTCAGGTCGGAGGCACGACGGCCGCAAAATGTGCGTGCGCAAAGTTGGGGTCAGATGAAACTTTCTGCGTTTTCGCTGCCACGCAAAATTTCGGAGAAAAAAACGTTCATCTGACCCCGCTGTTCTAATTTCGATTGAGAATTTTCTTGGCTAAATCAGATGGAAAAACACCATCAGCTGCTGTGCTGTCGACCGCGCTTGACGGTTCATCTCGGGGGCTGATGGTCGTGTTTGGTACTGATTTTATCGCGGCCGCACCCGACGCAAAATCCGATGTAATTTTAAGCGTATCGCCAAAAACACTGGGGAATGTTTTGTTGCCCTTTTTGTGTTCCAGGTCAAACAGCGCGGACATATTGACGGCATCACCATCATGATTACGTCGCGGCACAACGGCCGCGACGGTGCGATCGAGTCCCGAAACAATGCGCACAGGTGTCGCCGCATCGTCGTTCAAGCGCAGGGTGGTCAGGCTGAAATTTGTGCCTTCACCGTAGATCAGCGCGTTGCCGCAGCCGCACAAGGGCAGACTCAGCACGCCGACGATAGTCAGCAATGTCGAACGCAGGCCGTTGTTAGTTTCCATGACTATCTCCTTGGGTCGTGGCGGACGTGGCGCTGTCAGCGGCGGGGTTATTGGGCTTGCTCGGCACCGCAGCGCAAGGAGGCTTGTTGCCACCATTACTTTGTTGGCCACCATCATCGGCAATCGTCGCCGCATCACCGGTTGCGAGCCGTTCCCTGAAAGCGGTAATGCGCAAACCCTGCACCTCAAGGTGTGTGCAGTTGTAAACCGCCATCACGTCGGAATCACCCTCGTAAATTATCTTCGGTACAAACGCGACAAACTTGCGGTCATAACCGATAACCAGCTTGCCTGCGGTTTGCGCCGTATTGACCGCGCCGTTAACACCGAGCGAGGTATCAGAAGCGACATAAACCTGTTTGGACAAACTGGTGCACGCACCCGGCATAGTCACTGACAGCAACAAGCCAACACCAAGGGGGATAGGCGTTTTCATGGTGTATGCACCTCCAAGTGCGTGTGGGATGGTTGGGTAGTGTCGTAGTAGAGGTCGTAACTGACATCCTCGCCCTCATGCACCCAGGCCAACTGGGCCGAGTCGCGATAACCAACGGTGAAAGAAAAATCGGGCGCGGAGGTGCGCAGTTCCGTGCCCCACGCGGTGAGGTGCCGCGCATAACAGTGCGCCGGATAGGCTGGTAAGCGGCCGAGGTAAAAACCACTGAGTGGTGCTTGAACATCGAGCAACGCAATGCAGGTGCGCTCCGTAAACCCCAGTACTGCGCCCCGTTCCTCGGCGCGCGTGCGCAGGGACAAACCCCGGGCCTAGGTGGTGTAGACCAAGGCACCATCGGCACGCTCAACGCGGGCCGCGATTGTGCCCAGTCCATTGATCGCGCAGCCCGTGCCGGTGGCGAGCAGACTCAGAGTCAACAGCGCGCGCCACCTGCACCTGCCTGCCCTGCTGCCGGGTACCGAGCGTTCCATCTGAATTGTCTCTCCCGCAGGTGTCGATCAGATCTGGAGTGCTGACCCTAAGGCATTCGCCGTCGGATGTCAGTGAGACTTGCGAGTTAACGTGGATGGATAATTGCCTGATGGCCGGCAGCGTCGGTCAACCCACACGCGGCCACAACTTGTGCTGTCTGCAAAAAGCACGGCAAGGGGCCGGTCGTTCGCATAACGTGCTACCTGCCGAGCGTTTACAACCGCTCGTCATCTGCCGATCGCCAGGGTGGACTCACCACCGCCACAAAACGCAGCAGCTCGTCACCGATATTGTCTATCCACTGCTCCGCATAGGCCGGGATCACCACCGCATCTCCGACCGTGAGGTCTTGAGTCTCTTGATCCACATGCATGCGCCCACGGCCGGCAAGAATGAAATAAATTTCGGTCTGGCGCAGACGATGAAGAAAACTGCTCTCACCCACTTCCACTTCGGCCACGGCAACCGAATACGGCAGATCGATAGCGTCGTTTTTACCGTGCAGCAGCTCGAAGATGCGGCATCCGTCGTTGGCCAGCAGCGGCGGACAGTCGGCGAGGGATTTGGTGAACATGGGCATTACTCGTACTGTCTCCCGAGTAGTTGATTTTATGCCGACAGCAAAAATCGCGGGCGCGCGCGTGTCACCGCGCGACCATCCCGCTTTCGGGTGACGGCGCCCATACTAGTGCAAAAGCTGAGTAGGCCAGTCGACCCCGACGAACCTCGTCGGCACATTGTTTTCGCGCTACCCGCCAAGCTGTTTAGAATGCCGCAGACGACCTGCTGTTGCCGAGCCCGGCATGGCAGGCAACCGCCAACCACGGCATTGCGGGGACTGGAATATGAGCATCGATGTAGAAAACTTTCGTAATCGTCGCAACGACGACCGCTGGAACCGCGTGTCGGTAGGCGACATTATCGAACGCGTGACCTGGAGCACCCCCGATAAAGTCGCCCTGATCTGCACCGCCGACGCCACCGTTAATCCAGCCTATCAGCGTGTGACCTACGCGCAGGCCAATGCACTCATCAACCAGGTGGCCAATGGCTTGCTCGCATTGGACTTGCCACCGGCCACGCGTATCGCCATGTTCTGCGATAACTCCAACGAAGCGTGGCTGAGTAAACTGGGCATCGCCAAAGCCGGCATGGTCGCGGCGCCGGTCAACGTCATGATGGCGCCCGACGTGATCCTCGAAACCCTTGCCCATGTTGATGCGACGGTGGCCATCGTCGATCAGCCGCAGTGGGACAGACTCGTAGACAGCCTGCGGCCCGCCGGCATCAAACCTGTGATGTCGATCGGCGCTGGACAGACCGGCGTCGCCGCCAGCTTCGAGGACTTCATCGCCGGCCATAGTGCGTGCGAACCCGATGTGAAGATTCATGGCGACGATGTATGGGAGGTGCTGTTTACCTCCGGCACTACGGCACGACCCAAGGCGGTGATGATCTCCCACACCTATACCTACATGACAGGCTACAGCCACGTCTTGACCATGACCCGCGGGCTTGACCACGAAGCCGATATCCGCCACGCGGCGTTCACACCGATGGTCTTCCACATCGGTGATCATGCCTGCATGTTTGGCCCATTGATGGCGGGTGGCACGGTGGTCATAGGCCGCAAACCCGATGGCCATGTGATGGCCGAGACCTGCACGCGCGAACGCGTGACCTGCCTGTTTGGCGGCTCGCCACAATTTGTTGAGAGCATCATTCGCGCCGTTCAAGAGCGGCCGTTTGCCTACGATTTATCTTCCATCACCGCCATGCACTTCGGGTGGGCGCCGCTGTCGCCGGGCTCACTCGCGGCATTCCGGCGGCTGTGCAGCCCACAGGTCAAGATCTACGAGATCTGCGGCCAGACCGAAGCGGTAGCCTGCCATCGCTTTCATATCGATCGCCACCTCGATATGTATTTGCGCGAAGCGCCCGCCAGCAATCACGTTGGCTTGCCGAGCCCGATTATGGCGGCCACGGTGTTCGACGAAAACGGCCAGGATCTGCGTGGCCGCAAGGGCATCGCGGGTGAAGCGGTCTATCGCACCCCGGCCATGTTTTCCGGTTATTACCGCGACCCCAAGGCGACCGAAGAGGCGCTGGCCGGGGGCTGGTTTCATTCCGGCGACAGCTTTGTCTACCACGACGATGGTGTGCGCCTGATGGTCGATCGCTACAAAGACATTGTGAAATCCGGCGGCGAAAATGTTTCGACCATCCGCGTCGAAGCCATCCTGCAACAACACCCGGACGTACAACGCGCCGCAGTGGTGGGCATGCCCGATGAGCGCTGGGGTGAAGCCGTTACGGCCTGCATCATTCCCACCCCTGGCAGAACACTCGACGAAGCTGCGCTCATCAACTTCGCCCGTGAGCGCCTGGCGGGCTTCGAAACACCCAAACGCATTGTAGTGATGGATGAATTCCCGACCACCGTCGGCGGCAAGATCTTGAAATATAAAATCCGACAGATGTTGAGCAGCCCGACGGATTAAGCATACGAGTGCGCACATGGACAGCGCTGAAACGCGCGCACACATTGATGACCTGCCCCCCACGGCTGCACTCGCTGACAGCCGTGACAAAACCTCGTGGCCCGCAAGTTTTTCGGCCCTATATCC